>CALXGW010000053.1 GCA_944387965.1 uncultured Anaerotruncus sp.
CTTGCCCGGAAAATGCTTTTGGGGGAATTTTTATAAGATCTGCGAAGATCCCAGACGTCCGCATTATGGTTCTTATTTCCCGGCAGATTTTTCCCTCCGGCTCGACGACCAGAAAAATCTTGGGGAATTCCTTATCATTGACTATTAAAAAAAGCCCGGCTATGCCGGGCTTTTTTATTTACATCCTTCCCGCTCCAGCAGGAAGGTGACAAAGGCTGCAGCGACCGGGGACTTGAGCGCTTCCTTGCGGCAGCACAGCCAGGTCTTGCGGATAAATGCGCTGCCGTCCGACCAGTAAAGCGGCTGCTGAAACAGTTTCATGTCTGGCCGCAGCATCATCGAAGGCAGGATCATCCACCCAAGGTTATGCAAAACCATCTGGATACCGGTTTCCATGTTATCCAATTCCATCCCCACATGGGGCCTGACGGAAAAATGCTGATGCCACCAACGGATGCTTTGGGCATGGATGCCGGAATACGGGATCAGGATCTGGGGTTTATTCGGCAGATCCCGCAGACGGATCGGTTCTTTGGCGGCAAGGCAAACCGGTTCCTGGCGCAGCAGATATTTTTCCTCCTGCCAGACCGGCTCCCCGCGTGTCACCGCAACAGAGATCTCCCCCTCCTGCAGCGCCTGGTCGACCCCGCTGCTGCGGCTGGTGCGCAGATGGATATTGATATTGGGGTATGCCTTTCCAAAATCCTTGAGCAGCTGTGGAAAATCGGAGTTGGCAAAGACGCTGCTGACGCCGATACGCAGCGTACCATACGGTTGTCCGTTTTTATTTTGCAGTTCATTCTGCAACTCTATATATAAAGCCTGCAATTTTTGCGTATAACGCAAAACCGTTTCCCCTTCCGGCGTGAGCACGATCCCACCCGGCATCCGGTAAAACAGCGGCGCGCCGAATTCCTCTTCCACCTTCCTGAGACGGTATGACAAGGAAGGCTGCGCAATAAACAGGCGCTCAGAAGCTTTTGTCATATTTTTTTCTTTTGCTAATACCGAAAGGATCTCCCAATCACTGCTATTCATAAAATTATCCTTTCCATTCACAGGGGCATGCGGTCCTTTGCTTTTACAATGGCCACAAAAATTCAATCGAGTTTGACAAAATAAATCTATTTTACATCTGCTGGTTTTTCCGGTATCCTAAAACCAGTAAACTTGATAGGAGGTACCCACCCGTGTGCAAAGATTACACAAAAGAACTGATGTCCTTTGTTCTGGAAACCGGCTATGAAGATATCCCGCAGGATGTCCTGGAAATCGCGAAACGCCATTTCCTTGATTGTGTCGGTTCCGCGCTTGCAGAGGTCGCTCATCCTCGCAGCCAGATTGTCCAGCGCTGTTTCAACGCCCTGGATCTGTCGGGCGATTGCCGGATCATCGGTACCGGGCGTAAACTGCCGGTCGATGCCGCCGCTTTTGCCACCGGTATCCTGGCGCATACCATCTGCTTTGACGATTCCGGCCCTTCGCATCCGTCCGTAACCGTAGTCCCCGGACTTTTGGCGATGGGGGAAAAATATGCTTTTGACGGCAAAAAAATCCTTGCTGCGCAGGTCATGGCTTATGAGGTCTTCCAACGGTTAAACGCTGTCACAGAAGAGGCTTGGGAAATGCGCAAACGCGGCTGGCATCCCACCGGCTTTTTTGGTTCGGTCACCGGCGCTGCGCAGTGTGCCAAACTGCTTGGACTGGATCTGGAAACATCCCAGCGTGCGCTTGGTATCGCCGCTTCCCTGGGCGGCGGACTCAGTCAGAATATCGGCAACATGGGCATGGGCCTGCATGCCGGAAACGCCAGCCGCAACGGGGTACTTGCCGCACATTTGGCGAAGGAGGGCTTTACTGCCGATCCGCAGCCGCTGGATGGACGTTTCGGCCTGATGGATGCGCTTTGCGGCCCGGGGACTTATGACATTTCTGTCCTGACCCTTGACCTGGGCAATCCGCTGCGTCTGAAGAACCCAGGCATCACCATCAAACCTTATCCCAATTGCTGGGCGCATCATAAAGTGCTCCAGGCAACCCTGGAACTGGTTTCAAAATATCAAATCAAACCTGAACAGGTAGAACATATCGAAGTGGATCTGCAGCCGGACAAACCGACCTACCGCTATCTTGCTCCCAAAACCGACCTGGAAGCCCGTTACAGCTTGGGATACGGCATCGCGCTCGCCATCCTGGACGGAGAACTTACCCTGTCACAATATGAAGACGACCGCATCCAGCGGGATGACACATTGGAGATGTTAAAACGTATCATCCACACGCCCAAAACCGGCGCAGACCAGCAGGAGATCGCGATCTTCCTTACGGATGGCCAGGTACTGCGCAACCGCGTCCAGTATTCCAAAGGGCATCCGCTGCATGACCCGCTCACTTTGGAGGCTGTGCAGGAAAAATACCGCATCTGCGCAGGACGTGCGCTCTCGCCGCAAAAGGTGGAGGCTTCGATGGAAGCGATCCTGCATCTTGAGCAGGTCGACGACATGCGCCGGCTGATTGATTTGTTGGTAGAATAACTCGTTCCTTTATCGTTCCTGCTTGTTTTTCCTTGCTCCGAATCAGGGAGGTCTTGCCACAGCAAACAAAACTGTTGCTGGGCCTCACGGAAGCCCTTTTCGAAGCTGCCGGGGGATCCTGCCCACCTTTCCGGGTAGGATCCCCCGGCTTTTTCGTTTTTTTAAGTTCGTTTTGGCTGATACCCATACTTCCCGAGAGAGCCGCTTTTCCGACGGCTTTTGATCCGCCGGGGAAAATGGAATCTGAAAATGCCGTACCCGGAAGGATACGGCATTTTCGATGAGAGAAGAAGGTAAAACCTTACGCGGGTTGTACTTTGTTCTTGTTGCGCATTTTCTTGATCTGCGGGCCAACCCAAGGCCATACGCAGAAGAAGATCGAGACAATGAGCAGCACGCAGCTGATCGGGCGCTCGATGAAGATCGAGAAGCCATGGTCATAGGACAAGCTGTTGATCCAGTTCAGTTCCATCATGTTGCCCAGGATGCTCGCGAGGATGAACGGAGCAGTCGGAACATTAAACTTGTAGAAGAGGTAGCCGATGACGCCGAAAGCAACCGCAACGCCGATGTGGAACACATTGTTCTTATAAGCGAACGAACCGGTGACGCACAGGGCGATAACGCCAGCGGACAGGACCTTCGAGTTGAGCTTGAGGATCGGGGCCGCCAGGAATTTGCAGTATGCCAGGGACATCGGGATCATCAGCAGGTTGCCGACAACGAAGCACATGATAATCAGGTACGCCATGTCAGGCTGCTTGCTGAACAAGGTCGGGCCAGCAACCAGGCCATGGATGGTCAGCGCGCCGATGAACAGGGCAGAAGTGGAGTTGCCGGGGATACCCAAGGAAAGCAGCGGGACCATCGAGCTCGCGACAACGCCGTTGTTCGCAGCTTCCGGGGCCGCAATACCTTCGTAAACGCCAGTACCGAATTCCAGCTCAGGATGGCAGCGTTTTTCCAGGTCGTACGCAGTGAAGATCGCCATCGTCATGCCGGCGCCAGGCATACAGCCGAGGAAGCTGCCGACAACCGCGCCGCGCAGCCAGGTGGGCAGCAGGCGTTTCATCATCGAAAGAGGCAGGATCTGAACCTTATCCTCAGCATAGCCTTTCTGTTTGGCCTGCATCTGACGGACAGCGTCTGCGGTCCAGCCTTCTTCGCCTTTGCCAAGTTTCTCGCAGATCTTGAGGATCGAGAGGATACCGAACAGGCCGATCATACGGGGGACGAGCGGCAGGCCGTCCATCAGGCTCATGGTGCCGAAGGTGAAACGGACCGAACCAGTCGTGCCGCTCACGCCCATGCAGGAGAGCCACAGGCCGAAGCCCATCGAGATAAAGTGTTTCCAGCAGTCTTTACCAGCCATACCGATAACCGTGCTCATACCCAGCAGGCCGAGCATGAAGTACTCCGGCGGGCCAAACGCCAGCGCGACGGTAGCCAGGACCGGAGCGGCAAACAGCAGCAGCAACGCGGAGAAGAGGCCGCCGAAGCAGGAGCTGTGCATGCAGACGCTCAGTGCCATCAGGCCGTGTCCTTTTTTACAGAGCGGATAGCCGTCATAAGCGGTAACCACCGCGGACATCGTGCCCGGGATTTCCAACAGGACTGCCGGGATCGAACCGCCGCAGGCGGAAGCAACGTAAATACCGCAGAGGATTGCGAAAGCGATGCGCGAATCCATACCGAAGGTGATCGGGACGAGCACCGCGATGGTGATACTATCGTTCAGGCCAGGCAGCGCGCCGACCGTCAATCCCAGCAGAACGCCGAAAAACAGCGAGAGAAAAACAATCGGGTCGGCCAGCTGCGAAAGGCCGAGCATAATGTTCGATAACATTCGATTTGTCCCTCCTTACAGAATCAGGGTCGGCAGCGGAACCCGCAGCAGGCCATAGAAGATACCGAATACCGCCAGCGTGATGCCGATCGAAGTCGGGATCATGATTTTATAACGACGGTAGCCAAGCAGCAGCATGGTGCCCATCGTCAGGATCAGGGTATCCAGGATGAAACCGATCTTCTTCAGGAGGAAGATGTACAGGCAGAGGAGCAGGAGATACTCCAGGATCATGATCAAGTTGCAATCTTTAAAGATTTGCTTGTGGTTATTTTTGCGCAGGTCGGAAACCAGCTGCACAACCGACATAATGATAATCAGATACGCCGCCAGGTTGGGGAACCGGGAGTCGCGCGTGGAACTAAAGGACAGCGTCGAAATCCGGATCCAGATGCCGAAAAGCAAGAATGCGATCGGGCATATCAGCGCAACCATTTTCTCTTTAGACATGCTTCTCACTCACCTCATTTTACAATGGAGCCACGGCAGCGGATCCTGCCGTGGCTTCGCAGGTCACAATATTAGGGATTAGACATCGGCGCCCGCGAGCAGGACATCCTGCAGGCTGGTGATCAGTTCAACTTTGCCGTCGATGAATTTCTGATATACCTCCGGCGGGTCGTTGGCCGGGGTCAGGTTGGAAGTTTCCATCTGGGCGATAAATTCTTCGCTGCTGCACAGACGGTCGAATTCGTTGATCAGGTACTGATATTCCTCTTCCGGAACGTCGCTGCTGACAGCGATCGCACGGTCGGCGCCATCGATCCAGCCTTCGAAGCCGAGCTCTTTGAAGGTCGGGACATCCGGCAGGCCGGAGAAGCGCTCTTCGGTCATGATGCCGATCGCTTTGACCTGGCCTTCGAGGATCGCATCCGCGCACTCACCAGCGGTCAGGCAGGTAACGTCGGCATGGCCGCCCATCAGTTCCGCGATCTGGGTGGAACCGGAGTCGGAGTGGATGGACTGGTACTGGAGAGCTTCGCCGAGCTGCGCTTCAACTTTCGCGGTCCAGTCCAGGGTACGGATGTGGGAAGAGGTGCCGAAACCAGAGTCGTTGATGATCAGCGGGGTGGTCTTGGAGTATTCGAGCATCTCCTCGATGGTGTTGAACGGGGCGTCCGGACGGGCGATCATGACCGCCGGGTCGGAGTTCACGCAGCGGACGATCTTCAGGTCGTCAACGGTGAATGGGACGTCTTTCAGCAGGGTGTTGGAGATAACCGACGCAGTGTAAGCAAGCAGGGTGTAGCCATCCGGCTCCGCAGTGTTCGCGACAAAGGCCTGGCCAATGGCGCCGCCGCCGCCCGGCTGGTTCTCAACAATGATGTTCTGCCCGTTGAAGTAGCCGCCTTCCATTGCAACTTTCGCGATAACGCGGGCCACAATGTCGTTGCCGCCGCCCGCATCAAACGGGACGATGATGGTGATGTCGTCATCCGGGAAGCCGCTCGCAGTAACCGGAGTCGCTTCGCCAGCCGGAGCCGCCTCGGACTCGCCGCCTTCGTCCGCCGCTTCGGAAGAAGCCGCTTCAGAAGAGGAAGCCGGAGCCGCTTCGGAGGAGCTTTCTTCGCTGCCGCCGCAGGCTGCCAGGGAAAGCATCATTGCCATTGACAAGGCCAGTGCAATCCATTTTTTCATTTCGAATAACCTCCTAATTTTGTTCTCTCATTTTTTTCCAACTGCCGTTAGACAGTTAAAAACCACGTTTCTGGTACTGTTCAAGCACCATGTTCAGGCCCTTGTCCAAAGTCGAACGCGGGCAGCCGATATTGAGTCTTACGAAGTCGGCGCCTTCGGGTCCGAAGCCGTCGCCGCGGCTGATCGCCACTTTGGCCTCCTGTACGAAGAAATGGGCCAGCGCATCGCCGGACAGGCCGGTTTCGCTGCAATCGAGCCACATCAGATATGTAGCTTCCGGCTGGACCATCTTGATCTTAGGCATTTTCTCTTTGAGGAAGTTATCAAGGAATTTTACATTCCCCTCGAGGTAAGGAAGCAGCTGCTCCACATAATCCTCGCACTTCTCATAAGCCGCCACATAAGCCGGGATCGCAAAAACATTCTGCTGGATGCTGCGGTTTTTCTTAAACTGGAATTCCAGCTTCGCACGAATTTCAGGATTCGGGACAACGATGCCGGACCCGCGCAGACCAGCAATATTAAAGGTCTTGGAAGGCGCATAGCAGGTAACGGTGTTCATCGCATAACGCTCGTCCAGCGAAGCGACCGGAATGTGTTTATGGCCAAACAGCATCAGGTCGGAATGGATCTCGTCACAAATCACGATGACATTGTGTTTCAGGCAGATCTCAGAAATGCCACGAAGTTCTTCCTCAGTCCATGCACGGCCCACAGGGTTATGCGGGTTGCACAGGATCATCAATTTTGCTTTCGGGCTGGCTGCTCTGCGCTCGAGATCTTCAAAATCAATGGTGTATTTCCCATCTTTATAGATCAGGCTGTTGTCGCTGATAACACGGTCGTTATCGACAATCGCAAAGCCAAACGGATGGTATACCGGGCGCTGGATGATAACTTCATCGCCGGGGTTGGTATAGGCCTGTACCAAAGTATTGAATACAGGGACGATACCGGTCGCAAACACAACCCATTCCGGTTTCATCTCATAGCCATGACGTTTTTTGACCCAGTTGACAGTTGCGTCTTTAAAGTCTTGGGTGACAAAAGGATAACCAAAGATCGGATGCTCGGCTCTGGCCTTCACAGCATCCAGTACCGGATAAGGGACACGGAAATCGGTATCTGCCACCCACATGGGCAGCGCATCCGGGTTACCGACCCTCGCGCCTACATTGTCCCATTTGGAACTTTGTGTATTACGCCGTTCAATGATTTCGTCAAAATTGTATTGCATTTGGCAACCTCCTTGCAAAAATTCATGGCGTGATTAAAAAATTCTATTCACTTTGCTCGTCACTAGGGCTATTATAGCACGCATGTAATTTATGTGTAAAATGGATTCTAGCGATAGACTCGATAGGAAATTCCTATGGACATTTATTTTTTTACAAATAAGTTATTAAAAATTTGAGCAATTTTCATAATTTTTTTAAAATTGATAGTCTTTTTGCCTAAACTTTACCATCATATTTAGTGATACAAAAGCCTAAAAATGGAAAAATATTTTAAATGTGTGAATGAAAATTTGCATACCACATGCCAAATCGGCAAAAAATCCCAATGAAAAGGGGCCGCGCGCCAAAAAACTGGCCGCGCGGCTCCACGAATTACAAAAAATCAGGCTTTTTCTTCCAGCCATTTCAGCATTTCATCCGGTGTCGGCATGTCGATGCTGTTCTTGGCATAATGCGCATAACTGACAACGCCATCCTGTTCCACCACGAACAGCGCAGGCAGCTGCTGTTCATTGCCCTCGTATTTCCCGTGGACAAACCCAGCCTCTTTCACCCGCTGTTTCTTTTCCTCGAGCTTTTTGATCTGCTCGGGGTCGGTGGGCATCCGCGCCTCTTTGGAGGGGGCGGCATAGATTTCCAGTGCATCGTAAATACGCATCTGCGGGTCGCAGACGATCTCAAACGGCAGCCGGTTATCCGCCAGGTCTGCCCGGACATTCTCCGGCTGGCTCTGCATCACCACAAACAGCTGGGCGCCCGCTTTCTCAAAACGCGCATACTCCTGAGCTAAAATATGCACATCATACCGGCAGGTGGTGCAGCCGATATACCGCAGCACCCAAAAAACCGTGCGTTTTGCCTTCGGCAGCACCTTATTGACTGTAAGCCCGCGCTCATACGCAGTATCAAATGCAAAATCCGGCATACGATCTCCAACATTCAGCCGTGCCATGCTGAGCCCTCCTTACTGTTTGGCGTAATAATTGATCAGACTGCCCGCCAATACGATCTGCGCTTCCTCTTTGGAGAGGTTGTTGATCTCCAGCTCGATCTCTTCCACCAGTTTGCCTGCACGGATCAGTTTTGCAGTGACCTTCTTCTGCCCATCCTCGATCGCTTTGCGGATGCCAGGGATATAAAGCAGGTCTTCCCGCTGCAGCTTATCCAGCAGTTCCGGAGCGCCGACAAACGGCACCATGCCCCAGTTGACCAGGTTGGAACGATAACGTTTGGTCGCATACTCGACCGAGATGTTGGCCAGGCCGCCCAGTACACGTTGGCAGGAAGCCGCCTGCTCACGCGCAGAGCCGTCGCCCGGTTTCACCGCGTAAACCAGGCTGCCCAAGCCGGTGGATGCCAGGAAATCATCGGCGCCGGCAAAACCGCCCACCACAGCGATAACTTCTTTGGCCAGGGCTTCCAGTTCTGGGCATGCCTCTTTTGCCTGACGCGCCTGCTCCAGCTTCTGGATGCCTTTGGCACTGTTGACATAACCCGGGTCACGGCGGGAGAGGGTGAAGTCAGCCATCCGTTTCGGGTTGGAACGATAGGAAGCTGCGTCGCCGGACGGGATCAGTTCGTCAGTCGTGGTGACCGGGTCGCCAATGACAGATGCGACCTTGATCAGCGCATTTTCTTCCAGCGCGATCATCGGCGGCCAGTCGGTGATGTTCGGCCCGAAGCGTAGTTCCGCTTCCGGTTTTGGATGGCCAAAACCATTGTAGACCGTCTTGCGGTAAGAACTGTCATCGAAATGATAGGCCGGTTCGCTGTCGTCGTAATCAATCTCTGTAGCCGGGGTCAGGTAGCCGCCGTTGATCGCTGTTGCCGCGATCGAACGCGCATCCATCAGCGCAACCGACGCCAGCTGGTTTTCCTTTGGCTTGGAACCCTCGCGGTTCGGGAAGTTACGGGTGGTGTGACGGATGGCAAGCGACCCATTGGCCGGTACGTCGCCCGCGCCGAAGCAAGGACCGCAGAAGGAAGGTTTGAGCACGACGCCGGCAGCCATCAGGGTCTGTACAGTGCCGTTCTTGAGCAGTTCCATCAGTACCGGGTTGCTGGCCGGATAAACGCTCATGCTGAAGAATTCATTCGGGATGCTCTTGCCGTCCATGATGCGGGCTGCATGCACCAGGTTCTCGAAGCTGCCGCCCGAGCAGCCGGCGATCTCTGCTTCGTCCACGCGCAGCTTGCCGTTCTGCAGTTTGCTGTGCAGATCCAGATGCAGCGCCGGGTTTTCGATCTGTTTTTGTGCATTCGCTTCGACAATTGCCAGGATATCCGCCGCATTCTCATTGAATTCGCGGATCGAATACGCATTCGACGGATGGAACGGCAGGGCGATCATCGGCTCCACAGTGGCCAGGTCGATCACGATTGCGCTGTCGTAGCAGGCGCCGGCAGCCGGAGCCATCTTTTCATAGGTTTCCGGACGGTTATGGATGGTCAGATATTCCTTGGTCTTTTCATCGGTCAGCCAGATGGAGGACAGGCAGGTGGTTTCAGTCGTCATGACGTCGACGCCGCTGCGGAAATCCATCGACAGGTTGGCAACGCCAGGGCCAATGAATTCGAGGATCTTGTTTTTGACGAATCCGTTTTTGAAGGTCGCCCCTACCAGCGCCAAAGCCACATCCTGCGGGCCTACCCCATGACGCGGCGCATTTTCAAGCCATACAGCCACAACCTTGGGCGGTTCGATGTCATAAGTACGCCGCAGCAGCTGTTTGACCAGCTCGCCGCCGCCTTCGCCAACGCCCAGGGTACCCATCGCGCCGTAACGGGTATGGCTGTCCGAGCCAAGCACCATCCGGCCGCAGCCGCTGAGCACTTCACGCGCATAGGAATGGATGATCGACTGGTTGGCCGGTACGAAGATGCCGCCGTATTTTTCGCAGGCGGACATACCGAACATGTGGTCATCGCGGTTGATCGTCCCGCCCACTGCGCACAGGCTGTTGTGGCAGTTGGTCAGCACATACGGCAGCGGGAACTCATCCAGCCCGGAAGCCCGCGCCGTCTGGATGACGCCGACATAGGTCAGGTCGTGGGAGATCAGCGAATCAAATTTAATTTTGAGGGAACCGTCGGTGGCGGTGTTGTGCCGGTTGAGCACATCATACGCCATTGTGGATTTTCTGCCCTCTTCCAGTTTCTCAGCAGCATCCAGCCGCTCCAAACCTTTCCCGGTCAAACGTACCGGGTAATCCAGCAATTGTACCATTATAAACGCTCCTTCCAAAAATCAAGCCTCTAAAAGGGGTAAACCGCAGAAAACATTCGGATCAGGGACGGCATAAAAGCCAGCACACATAAATACCGAACCAGCTGCAAAACCGCTACTTTCGGCGCATCCCCGCCCAGTTCGGTCGAGATCAGCGCCATATCCGAAAGCCCGGAAGGCACCGAAGCAAACATCGCAGTGGAAAGATCCATCGGATTGGTCTTGTAGATCAACAGCCCCAACGCATAGTTAATCATCAGGCAGTTGATCGCCACCATCAGCGCCGGCAGCACCAGATCCGGGAAGCGCATAATATCGCTCATTCCGATCCGGGCGCCAACAATGATCCCTGCGCAGCATTGCGCTGCCAGCCGGATCCATTTGTTGATATACGCCTTCCCGGTCCGGATATTGTATCCTGCCACGGCAAACATCGCAAAAACCAACGCCCCGGCCGGGAAACCGCTGAGTTTCCCAATTGCGCCGGTGACCGCCAAAAGGGCCAGCGTCTTCCACATATTTTTCCAGGTGCATACCTCTTTGGGCTTCTGGTTTACAGCTGCACGTCCGCTGCTCTCATGCTGGTCGAACCGGTTGCAGATATAGGTGTCGACCTGGGGTAAAATCAGCAGAGCGATCATATACCGCACCAGCTGCAAAACGGTCGATTGGGTCGGGTCTGCGCCAACATCTTCCGAAATCATCGCGATATCGGACATACCGCCCGGGATCGACGAGATCAAAGCGGTCGTGATATCCACATCGGATATCGCATGGATCACCATGCCTGTGGTCAGGCTCAACACCACGATCCCCAGGAAAAGTTCCACCGATGGCTTTACGATGGTTCGCAGCTCCTGGATATCCCGTTTGGTGATCCGCTGCCCAATAAAGCCGCCGGCAATCGCCTGTACCCCGATCTTGACTTGGCTGGGAAAAGTCGCCCCGCCAGTCATGATATTGAAGGCGGCTACAAAAATGATCGCCCCGATCATCCCGCCGGCAGGCACTTTTAGCAGCTTAAACAGCAGAGAGCCCGCCATACCGATCAACACTGTCAGGAGAAGGTTCATCAAAATCCCTCCTCTACTGGCTTCATCCCAAATCCGGCAGCTTGGTCAATGTATCCGCATGCAGCAGCTGTTCCATCAGTTCCTGCGCCTGCTGTTCATTGCAGAAGGCTGCCGCCAGGCCCAGGAATTTGTCCTTTTCCTGTTTCTGCGTCAGCGGCATCCGCACGCTTCCGGACATATCGTCCACCTGCTGCACCAGCGTACGCCCATCTTTGAGTTTTGCTGTCACCCGGCTGCCCCACCGTTTGGGATACCGCTCGGTGAACAGCGGGTCCGCCTTTACCACCGTCGCCTGCGCCACCCGTTTTACCTCCGGGTCAGCCAGCAGTTCTTCGGTGAATTCCCCCTGGGTCACCTTCCCGCGGCGAATGGCTGCGGCACAGGTGAACGGGATGCTGAATTTCGCTTCCACCGGGGATTCCGGATATTTGGTAAAGCCGCATTGCAGCACGCCTACGTCATAGGTTTCCACCAGCAGCGATTCGATCATTTCAATATCCAAATGGTACTGTTCACGCAGCGCCAGCGCGCCGTCGATCGCATGGTGGGTCGTCCGGCAGCACGGATAAGGCTTCTTATCCATATGCAGCAGTTCCCATTCTTTGCCCAGGCCCGCGCTGACCTTGCTCATATCGAACGAGTCGCTGACCGCCTGGTACAGCCCGCCGTCTTCGGCATCCAGGATATGTTCCGGACCGGTCATGCCGCCTTTTGCCAGGATCGCTGCAGCCAAGCCGTTGACGGCTGCACGGGCAGGATGCAGTTTTTTGCAGGTCGAGCCTTCCGCCAAAAACGCCCACAACCCGCTGGACTGGGTACCCGCCATCCCGAGAGCGGAAAGGGTCTTTTCTGCATCCAGGTTCAGCAGCCTGGCGCAAGCAGCAGCAGCGCCAAAGGTACCGATCACGCCGGTGGTGTGCCACCCGCGTTTGCGGTTGCTGGCCACATCCATGCCCATCCCGATGCGCGCCATCACTTCATACCCGACAGCCACCGCTTCCATAAAGCGTTTGCCGTCCGCACCGATGGCTTCCGCCAGCGTCCATGCCGCCGGCACGACCACTGCTCCCACATGGGATTTCGACCCGGTATGTACGTCGTCCAGTTCCAGCGCATGGGCCAGCATGCCGTTGAGCAGCATCGCACAGAACGGGTTGGCACGCAGCCCCTGTCCCCAAAGGCTTGCGGTATATTCCCCGCCGGTGCCGTTCCATTGCACCAGTTCCTTCGCCACGGCAGGCACTTCATCATACCCGACCGCGCCGAGCGCCGAACCCATCGTATCCAGCACGCAGAACCTTGCCGCCTGCAATACCTCCTGCGGCAAATCTTCCAGCCGCAGGCTGCTCGCAAATTGAGCCAATTGTTTCAGTTCATTCAATGGCAGTATCCTCCTTTGGCTATTTACAGCGATTCCTGCCAGGAAAAAAATCCTGGCAGGAACCAAAGAGAAAAGAATAAAAGGAGATTATCGCATCAGATATCCAGAGAATTGTACTTCTCGATGTAGTTGAGCAGGCCGCCCTCGTTGACAATTTTGATCTCTTTGTCCGAAAGGGTGAACGGCATTTCAAAGCTCGGGTCATTCGCTTTTTTGATCACACGGTTTTTGATATCCACGATCAGCTGGTCGCCTTCGTCGATGCGGTCGGTATCGCACTCGATCAGCAGCATACCGTTGTTGATCGCGTTGCGGTAGAAGATGCGCCCGAAGGATTTCGAAAGGACTGCGCCGACACCGGCCAGTTTGATGATGATCGGGGCGATTTCACGGCTGGAACCACAGCCGAAATTCCTGTCGGCAACGATGAAATCATCCGTCTTGACCTCTTTGGCAAATTCCGGGCGGGCGTCTTCCAGCACATGTTTTGCATACTCAGGCGGATTCGCGCGCAGGGAAATCAAGCGGCCAGGGGCGATCGAGTCGGTGCTGACATTGCTTCCAAACTTCCAGGCTTTTCCTTCAATAAGATCACGAATCATAAATCATAACTCCATTCCTGATAATATGTGGCAATTTCAGCCCATCACTTCACGCGGGTCGGTGATGTGTCCGGTCAGCGCGGTTGCCGCCGCAGTCGCCGGGCTGGACAGGTAGATGCTTGCTTTCGGGTTGCCCATACGGCCTTTGAAGTTGCGGTTCTGGGTCGCAACAACCACTTCGCCGTCGCAGGGGATGCCCTGATGTACGCCCATGCACGGGCCGCAGTTCGGCGCTTCGATCATGGCGCCGGCTTCCGCCAGGGTCAGCAGGGTGCCGTCGCGCAGGCACTCTTTGTAAACGCTGGTGGAGTTCGGGATCACCAGCAGGCGCAGGCCTTTGGCGATCTTCTTGCCTTTGAGGATCTCAGCGGCAATGTGCATATCTTCTACGCGGCCGTTGGTGCAGCTGCCGATGAAGACCATGTTGACCTTCTCGTTCTCGCAGTTCTTGGCGGTATCCACATTTTCCACATAGTGCGGTTTGGAAACCAGCGGTACCAGCTGGGTCGCGTCGATGTCGATGATGCGCTCGTAGTTGGCAGTTTCATCGCCTTTGATCTCGCGGTAATCCTGCTCACGGCCCATCTCTTTGAGGAATTCACGGGTATGTTCATCGGTTTCCATGATCGCGCATTTCGCACCGACGTCAACGCCCATACTGGTGATGGTCAGACGGCCAGCCATGCTCAGGGAAGAGATGGTGTCCCCACGGAATTCCAGGGATTTATAGATCGCTTGGTCAGATTTGATGATGCTGGCCAGTTTCAGCATGATATCTTTGGAATAAACGCCCTTCGGCAGTTTGCCGGTTACGTTGATCCGGAAGGTTTCCGGGACTTTGATCCAGGTCTTGCCGAAACGGGT
>CALXGW010000054.1 GCA_944387965.1 uncultured Anaerotruncus sp.
TGTCACCACAGCGATCCGCCATTCGCTGGCCATCGGCAACGGCTGCGGCCCGACCCACCATTTCTGGGACCTCTACCGCCATGGGCTTTCCGGGGACGCCGACCTGCTGGATTGAGCCCACCGTCCGACCGGCGACGCACTGGAACCGAGCAATCAAAAAACAACCATGCAGTTTATCGACTGCATGGTTGTTTTTTGATTTGTCCGGTATTTTTCAGCCGTGATGCCCGCAGCTATGGCCGCAGCCATGGGAACCGCATTCGTGCCCCTCATGGTGGTGCCCTTCGCCGTGGTGGCTGCATTCCGGGTTGGGGTTATAAGCCAGCGACCCGCCCAGCATCGCCTGGACTGCCGCGTCTGCATCCCCGCTGACCCCGGCATAGAATTGGATTCCCGCCTCGGCCAGCGCGCGCTGGGCGCCGCCGCCGATCCCGCCGCAGATCAGCATGTCCACGCCAAGCCCCTTGAGAAAGCCCGACAGCGCGCCATGCCCGCTGCCGTTGGTATCCACAACCTCCTGCGCCACGATCTTCCCATCCTCTACCTGGTATACCTTGAACTGCTCGGTATGCCCGAAATGCTGGAATACCTGCCCGTTTTCATAAGTGACTGCAATTTTCATAAACCCTGACACTCCTTTTTATATCTGCTAAAAATGGATCTTTGGCCTTTACCCGCCGTTTATCCCGGCGTCCCGCCTGCCTGGCCTTCCGGCCCGGCATTTTTATGCCGGCAGCACCGGCAGCGCCGCTCGCATCCCGCAAAAGGCGCATCCTGCCGGCAAAGTTCATACTCCCCGCCACTGATCACCAGCTGCCGGCCAAGCACCAGGCACTCCGCCAGCTTTTTGCGCGCCGCCGCATAAATCGCCTGCACCGTCGTGCGCGCCACATCCATCTGCGCCGCACATTCCTCCTGGGTCATCCCCTCGAAATCGATCAGCCGGATGGCTTCGAATTCCTCCAGCGCCATCGCTACCGTCCCCTGTGCGTCCCGGTCCGGCGGCCCGAACCGCCTGCACAGCGGTTCCGCGCAGACCCGCCGCCTCTTGCATGGCCTGGGCATCACTTACCCCCCTTCCAATATTATTGACATATGTCATTTATGCCTTTATTATACTCTAATTATGACATATGTCAATAACTTTTTTTGCTTCAAGCCTTCCCGTACAGGACGGATACCTCAAAAAAACGCGCCTGGGAGTTTCCCCAGGCGCGTTTTTTATAAATCGTAACGGGATTATGGCAAATTGGTATATCCCATCAGCGCAGCATCCACTTCATGGGCTGCGCCGCGGCCTTCGGCGATCGCCCAAACCACGAGCGACTGCCCGCGGCGCATATCCCCGGCTGCAAATACACCGGGGATACCGGTCGCATACCCGCCCGGCTCGGTCTTAACCACCCGGCGTTCGGTTAAATCCACACCGAATGCAGCCGGCACATAATCCTGGCATCCAATAAATCCCGCCGCAATAATCAGCAGGTCGCAGGGCAGTTCTTCTTCACTGCCCGGTATTGGTTTCAAGCCTTCCCCAAGCTTCACCGTGCGTACCGCGCGCACCTGCCCGCCGTCATCCTGCAAAATTTCGGAAACGGTGGTGCTGTAGATCCGCGGGTCGCTGCCAAATACGGCGATGGCTTCCTCCTGCCCGTAATCGGTCTTGCAAACCAGCGGCCATTCGGGCCAGGGGTTATTCTCCGCACGCCCATCCGGGGCTTTGGGCATCATTTCGATCTGGCAGACCGATTTGCATCCATGCCGGATACAGCTGCCCACGCAGTCGTTGCCGGTATCCCCACCGCCAACGATCACCACACGCCGGTCCCGCGGGTTGACATACTTCCCATCCTGGAAACCGGAATCCAGCAGGCTTTTGGTCGTCTGGCTCAGGAAATCGACCGCAAAAACGACCCCTTTGGCATCCTTTCCCGGCACATCCAGCCCCCGCGGCTGTTTTGCCCCGCAACAAAGCACCACTGCGTCAAACTCCTTGCGCAGCCCGGCTGCATCCTTGCCGTTGCCGACGTCGGTATTCATCACGAAGCGCACCCCTTCAGCCTCCATCAGCCGTACCCGCCGCTCGATGACCTCTTTTTCGATCTTCATATTCGGGATGCCGTACATCAGCAGCCCACCCGGCCGGTCGCTGCGTTCAAAAACGGTCACATGGTGCCCCCGCCGGTTAAGCTGGTCGGCACAGGCCAACCCTGCCGGGCCGGAACCGACCACCGCAACATTTTTGCCGGTGCGCACCTTTGGCACACGCGGCTGCATCCAGCCGTTTTGATAAGCGTCCTCGATGATGCCCAGTTCATTCTCTCGGATGGTCACCGGGTCGCCGTTCAGCCCGCAGGTGCAGGCCGCCTCGCACAGCGCCGGGCATACCCGCCCGGTGAATTCCGGGAAATTGTTGGTTTTCAGCAGCCGTTCGAGCGCCAGGTCAAAATTCCCGGTGTAAACCAGGTCGTTCCATTCCGGGATGAGATTGTGCAGCGGGCAGCCGGACACCATCCTGCCGAGCATTGTCCCTGATTGGCAGTACGGCACCCCGCATTCCATGCAGCGGGCCCCCTGCTGGCGGCGTTCTTCCTCCGGCAGCATTTTATGGAACTCGTTCCAGTGCTGAATCCGCTCCAGCGCTCCCTGCCCGGGATTGTTTTCCCGGCTGTATTTTAAAAAGCCTCCTGTCTGTCCCATCTTCAGCCTTCTTCCTTTCCGGTGGTATTCTCATAAAATGCTGCGATCTGCGCCTGCTCATGATCCATCCCGGAAGCTTCCAATTTTTCGATCGACCGCAGCATCCCGGCATAATCATACGGGAGGATTTTCTTGAAATTTTTGACCTCCTCGTCAAAATGTTCGAGCAGCATTTTCCCGCGCGCAGACCCGGTCGCCGCCACATGTTCCTCGATCATCCCACGCAGTTCGGCAATATCCTTCGGGTCGGTCACTTCATCCATCGCCACCATCTGTTTATTGAGCCGCAGATAGAAATCATGTTCCCGATCCCATACATATGCGATCCCGCCGCTCATCCCAGCGGCAAAGTTTTTGCCGGTGCGTCCCAGGATAACCGCGCGTCCGCCGGTCATATATTCACACCCGTGGTCGCCGACCCCTTCCACCACCGCGGTGGCGCCGGAATTACGGATGCAGAAGCGTTCCCCGGCGACGCCCGCGATAAACGCCTTGCCGGACGTGGCGCCATACAGCGCCGCATTGCCGATCAGGATATTTTCCGCCGCTTCAAACGGGCTGCCGGCCGGCGGGTAGGCAATCAGCTTGCCGCCCGAAAGCCCTTTGCCGAACGAATCGTTCGAATCCCCTTCCAGGGTGATGGTCAGCCCTTTCGGGATGAATGCGCCGAAGGATTGCCCACCGCCGCCCGTGCAGTGCAGGACGACCGTATCTTCTTCCAGGCTTTGCCAAAACTTCCTGGTGATATCGCTGCCCAAAATCGTACCGAATGCGCGGTTGGTGCTCGAAACCCGGACATCCAATTCCGCCTTCTGCCCTTTTTCAAAGGTCTTTTTCAGGTTTTTCTCCAGGATTTTCAGATCGGCTGTTTCTTCCAGCTT
>CALXGW010000055.1 GCA_944387965.1 uncultured Anaerotruncus sp.
CTACACCAAACGCCGCTTCCAACGCTTTGACTGCTTCCTCACAGGAACTTTGCGGTACCAGCAGGGAAATTTCCACCTCTCCGGTACTGATCAGCGTCAGTTGCGCATGCGATCTGGCAATCGCTGAAATGGAAGATGCTGCTACACCATACATCTCCCGCATTTCTTCCCCATAGAGCTGGATTTTACAGTTACCGCTGCTCACCATCGGATGCAGATCCGGATGAGCTTCCCGATAGCGGTTGATCAGCTCCAAGACCTCCACCAACTGTTCTGAACGCAGGGTAAAGGAGATATCGATATGATGCCCTTGCGGGGCGGTCTGGCTAATCATATCCAGATTTACTTTTGCATTTGCCAGCGAAGTAAAGATTTCGGACAGGACCGCCAGGTCGTCAGGCATCTTATGGAAGGTCAAAAGGGCAACGTCTTCTGTCACGGTAATTTTCGATACGCCATTCATAAAATCTGCACCTCCTGTTCCTCAAACAAGGTCTGCCATGTTGTATAACCCGTTTTCCCGTCCGCAAAGGAAAAGGGCTGCATTGATACTTCCGGTTGCAAATACCCCTTTGCTGGCTGCGGAATGGGAGAGGGTAATCACCTCGTCATGCCCGGCAAAAATGATCTCATGTTCCCCTACAATGGTGCCGCCCCGGATCGCATGCAGGCCGATCTCATTTTTCCCGCGTTTCCTGCGCACCGCATGCCGGTCATAAACATACTGCGGCTCTTCTTTCAACACACTCGAAATCGCATCGGCCAGCATCAGCGCAGTACCACTCGGGGCATCGATTTTTTGGTTATGATGTTTTTCCACGATTTCGATATCAAACTGCCCGCCCAGCACAGACGCCGCTTTTTTTGCAAGTTCAGCCAAAAGGTTTACGCCGAGGGACATATTGGCTGTAAAGAAAACAGGGATCTTTTTTGACGCTGCATGGATGCGTTCAATTTGTTCCGGGGAGAGACCGGTTGTAGCGATCACCGCCGGCGTGCCTGTCTTTTCAGCCAGCGCCAGGGTATTTTCCAGCGCGCTCGGATGGGAAAAGTCGATGATCACATCCGCTTCCACCGAACACTCCAGCGCATTGGTAAATACGGGATATGTGTCCAATATTTCGCCGCTGATATCGATCCCTGCGACGATCGTGCAGTCCTCCCGCTGTTTAACGCAGGCGGAAATCATCCGTCCCATTTGCCCATTGCATCCTGATAAAACGATCCTTTTCATTTTAACCTCCCAATAATATCCCTCAGATGATATTGGCTGCTTTCATTTCCTTCATCAGAAGGGCTTTATGGGCGTCGTCCATATCGGTCAGCGGCAGCCGGCAATGCCCCACATCCCAGCCCATCAGGTTGACCGCTTCTTTGACCGGGATCGGGTTCACATCACAGAATAAAGCGTTGATCAGCCCAGTCAGTTTGATCTGCAGCGCAGCGCTTTCCTGGACCTTCCCGTCGAAATACAGCTGGCAGATATCGTGCGTTGCTTGCGGCGCAACATTGGAAAGCACTGAGATGACCCCTTTGCCTCCGAGGGAAAGGATCGGGACGATCTGGTCGTCATTGCCGGAATAGATGTCCAGCTCATCGCCGCAAAGATACCGGGTTTCCAAAATCGCGGACAGATTACCATTCGCTTCCTTGACAGCAACAATGTTCGGATGTTTACTGAGTTCCAGATATGTTTTCGGCTGGATATTAAGCCCTGTGCGGCTCGGGACATTGTACAAGATCACCGGCAGATCGGTGGCATCCGCCAAAGTCATAAAATGCCGCACCAACCCCGCCTGAGAGGTCTTATTATAATAAGGCGTGACATGGAGCAATGCGTCCGCACCGGCCTGTTTGGATTCTTTCGAGAGCCACAGGGCATAGGAGGTATCATTGCTTCCCGCCCCAGCGACGACCGGGACCCGTTTGGCCACATGTTCAACAGTGAAACGGATCGCTTCGATATGTTCCTCATCTGTAAATGTAGACGCTTCGCCTGTTGTCCCGGCGATCACAATGGCGTCTGTCCCATGTTCGATCTGGTAATCGATGAGCGTACCCAATAAATCCCAGTTAACAGAGCCATCTTCCTTCATTGGTGTGATGATCGCAACGCCTGCGCCGGTAAAAATCGTCTTTTTCAATGGTTACAACCCCTTTCCCACGTATGAGCCGAGTCAATCAAGATATCCCTTGGCTGCCAGCAGTTCGGCCAGCAGTACACCGCCGCCGGCTGCGCCTCTTAAAGTATTATGCGAGAGGCATACAAATTTATAATCATACTGGGTATCTTCCCGCAAACGGCCGATCGATACGGCCATCCCATTTTCCAGCATCCGGTCCAGCTTGGTCTGCGGACGGTTATCTTCCTCAAAATAGTGCAGGAACTGTTTGGGGGCGCTCGGAAGGCCCAGTTTTTGCGGTTCGCCGGAAAAAGAGGCCCATTTTTCACGGATCTGAGCAATCGACGGCTTTTTCTCAAAGCTGACAAAGACTGCTGCCATATGCCCGTCGGAACAAGCGACACGCAGGCACTGTGCAGTAATGGAAGGGGAGGTGACCGGCACGATCACGCCATTTTCCACCTTGCCCCAAATTTTCAGCGGTTCCTTTTCGCTCTTTTCTTCTTCTCCGCCAATATAAGGGATGACATTGTCCTCCATTTCCGGCCAGGTCGCGAAGGTTTTTCCTGCGCCGGAAATCGCCTGATATGTACAAACCAGCGTTTTCGTAACGCCGAAATCTTCCATCAGTGGATGCAGGGCAGGGACATAACTCTGTAAAGAGCAGTTTGATTTTACTGCAATAAATCCGCTCTTGGTCTGCAGGCGCTTGCGCTGCGCCGGAATGACATCCAGATGGCTGCCGTTGATTTCCGGGATGACCATTGGGACATCCGGCGTAAAGCGGTTGGCAGAATTGTTGGAGATCACCGGGCATTCCGCTTTGGCATACGCTTCTTCCAGCGCTTTGATTTCCTCTTTTTTCATATCCACTGCGCAGAAGATAAAATCTACTTTTGAAGCCACTTCCTTCACCTGGGAAGCGTCCATAACGATCATTTTTTTGGCTTCTTCCGGCATTTTTCCCGGCATCGCCCAGCGAGCGCCCACTGCTTCCTCATAGGTTTTTCCAGCAGAACGTGAGGACGCAGCCACAACCTCCAGATGGAACCACGGATGGTTTTCCAGCAGGGATACGAATCTTTGCCCGACCATACCTGTCGCACCTACGACGCCAACGCGAAACTGTTTCATCGTTATCAATTCCTTTCAAGCATACATGCATTATCAAATCCGCTTTTATTGCCGGCAATAAAAAAACCGGTTGAAAACCGGCCTGGATTGCAATATAATAGAGTCGTTTCATGTAACCACAACATGGTATGCACAACAAAAGGCGCATACATCCTGTGCCACAACCATAGCTCTCCATCATAATACAATGATGACAGTTGCACCCCTGTTTGAGAATGCACCCAGAGGGGCACTGCCAAAGCACCCTCTTCGGCGTCTGACCCTTTCACGCGGTTTTCAACGACCTTGGCGGCCTCATTCCGGCTACTGATGAAAGACGCACCTCTACCGGTCCGGCTTTATTACGATTATATTAGCATTAAAGCACATATATGTCAAATAAAATCTGCCATTATTCCGAATACTTTATCAAAGTTTTATACAATCTGGAGGAAAATATGAAAAAATCTGATTTCTTTTTTGAATTGCCTGAAAATCAGATCGCGCAAACGCCCATCGAGCCGCGCGACCATTCCAGAATGCTCTGCCTGGGGCGGGAAAGCGGGGAAGTGGCGCATCGTCATTTCTATGATCTCCCGGAACTTTTGCAGGCAGGGGATACTTTGATCGTCAATTCTTCCCGCGTCATCCCGGCGCGCCTGTTTGGCGTCAAGGAATTTACCGGCGGCGCCATGCAGTTCCTTTTACTTGAGCAAAAACAAAAGGATATTTGGGAAGTGATGGTAAAACCTGGCAAGAAAGCAAAAGTTGGATCCAGATTTATATTCGGGGACGGCCTGCTGGTCGGCGAAATCCTGCAGGTAGTGGAAGGCGGCAACCGGTTGGCAAGAATGTATTATGAGGGCAGCAGCATTTATCCCATCCTAGAGCAGATCGGAAAGATGCCGTTGCCGCCGTACATTACTGCCAATCTGGAAGACCAGGAGCGCTATCAGACGGTATACTCCAAAACCCCGGGATCAGCTGCTGCGCCGACAGCTGGGCTGCATTTCACCCCGGAATTGATGGACAAGCTGCGGGCAAAAGGGGTACGCATCGCAGAGGTCACTTTACATGTGGGGTTGGGGACATTCCGCCCGGTAAAGGTGGATGAGATCACGGAGCATCATATGCATTCAGAGCACTATTATCTGCCGAAAGAAACTGCAGACCTGATCAATGAAACCAAGCAAAACGGCGGACGGGTCATTGCTGTCGGTACGACCAGTTGCCGGACGCTGGAATCGGTGGCGACAAAATACGGAAAGATTCAGGAAGATGAAGGGGATACCAGTATTTTTATCTATCCCGGATACCAATTTAAAGTGCTTGATGGCCTGATTACCAATTTCCATCTGCCTGAAAGCACACTGATTATGCTGGTAAGTGCCTTTGCCGGATATGAACATACCATGAGCGCATATCAAATCGCAGTAAAGGAAGGTTATCGGTTTTTCAGTTTCGGGGATGCCATGTTCATTGGTTAAATGGATATTCTAAAGCAATATCACAATATCATCTGATTTGAGATTAACAAAACGAGCCCGGAAACATATTGTTGTTCCGGGCGGTTTTGTAGTATAAGGAAAAGGGAAAAGTGTAACGGGTTGAATTTTGAAGTCCGGAAAGTTAAAATAGAGAAAACGGATTGATGTTTGAAAGCATACGGCAATTTCGCTAAATGAAAATTTAGCGAAATTCAGGGGAGGAAAAAGATAGGAGGGATTTTGTGGCTGACTATATGGATTGTCCTGATTATTTGCGGGAATTCTTATATTATCTGCTTACCATTCGTGGACGTTCCAAACGCACAGTAGATGGATATTATATCGATCTGCGAATCTTTTTGCGCTATATTAAATGTAAATATGTACTGCATGCCGATCCATTTGATCCTGATGTGCTTCAGGATATCGAGATCCTCGATCTGCCGCTTTCAGTCCTTTCGGGACTAACGCTGGCTGATATTTATGAATTTTTGACCTATGCGCAGTCCGGACGCGAAAATAACCCGAAGACCCGTTCGCGTAAAGTTTCCTCCATCCGTACATTTTTCCATTACCTAACGGTAAAATCCAGAAAGCTGGAAAATAACCCGGTGGAAAACCTGGAGGTGCCATCGGTCAAGAAATCTGTGCCCCGGTATCTTACATTAGAAGAAAGTTTAGAGCTGCTGGTACATATCGATCCAGGGAATCCTAATTATGAACGGGATTATTGTATTGTAACCTTATTTTTAAATTGTGGGATGCGGCTTTCCGAATTGGTTGGAATCAATGTCTATGATATCCGGGACGATACGGTCCGGCTGCTCGGAAAAGGAAACAAAGAACGGGTCATTTATATCAATGAAGCTTGTCAGAAAGCCATTCAGGCTTATATGAAGGTTCGCAAGCAGCCGCAGAATGCAAAACATAAAGATGCCTTGTTCCTATCATCCCGCGGGACGCGTATTACGCCTCGCCGGGTGGAGCAAATCGTAGAAAATTGCCTAAAGCAAGCAGGTTTATCCGGCCAGGGATATTCCCCGCATAAACTCCGTCATACAGCTGCGACTTTGATGTATCAGCATGGCGGTGTGGATATCCGGGTGTTAAAGGAAATTTTAGGTCATGCCAATCTGGCGACCACTGAAATTTATACCCATATTTCCAGCCGGCAAATGCAGGATGCCATGCTGCATTCCCCGCTTTCCAATGTTTCAGCTCCAAAAACCCCAAAAACAACGGATTCACAAATGGATCAAGGGGCTGATTTGGATGTAAAGGACTGCGTCCAGCAGCGAAACAGCCAGGCAAAGCGCAGTAAAAAGTAAAAAGCGGATGCAATACCGTTTTATGCGATCCTTTTCATTTTCAACACCTGGTCGATGCATGGAAGTGCGGAATAGATGCACCGACATTCGAAAAGAGGCGCGGCTGGCGATGACCAGTAAGAAAGCGCTGCAAAACATCCCAGGAAAAATCAAAAAGATAATATACCATAGGGCCTGTATACCGTATTGCGTACAAAGCATACCAATTGAAAAACCATATCCGAGCCCTTTGAACAGCGGTATTGCAAAAATGACAGGCTGCGCGATGCTGCAAAACCCACAGAAAAACAGTGCCAGCAGCGACAAAAAAAGCGAACTGAACCCGGATGCGATCAAGCTGGAAAGCGGCTGTACCTTCCTGCTTTCCAGGTATCCGCCCAGTACAGTCTGCAGTGCGGACAATACTGGTTGGCTGCTGTATCGTACCAACACCGCCCCAATCCACACGCCTGCCACAAATGCGATTGCAAGGGCGATCTGCAATGGGCGTTTCCTGCAATATGCGCCAAACGATGTATTCCTGGACGGGTATGGCTGCTGGGAAAAATGATCCCCAGCGGATGCCCATTGCCCGGATGTGCTGTATCTTGCCTGTTCCAATATCTTGTCCAGTTCTCCGGGAGATTTATATAACACAGCTTTTCCCTCTTTCCTTTGCTTTTTATAAAAATATGTATCAATATAAGCAGATATTCCTCTACTCCCAATATGCAAAGGACTGTACCCAAGGCTGCCCAGACAACCAAAAAGCCCTGCGCACCTTTCCAACAAGGTACACAGGGCTTTTCCTATTCAAAAATCCACCTATGAGGCCGGTTTATTTATGGTCGCAGGCTGCCGCCTGGATCATGATCGCACATTCCAGCCGTTTTTTCTCCATTTCACAGGAAAGCTTGTGCGGTTTCAAGATGTCGCCACAGTACTGCATGCTGTTGGCATTACAGCCGCCGGAACAATAGAATTTGGCCCAGCATTTTCTGCATTCTTCTTTCCCATAAACATTTGCATGGGCAAACTGTTTTTTACGGTCGGGATCGATCGACAGATCGAAAACATTCCCCATTTTCCATTCTTCATGCCCTACAAACTGATGGCACGGGTAAACATCCCCATCCGGAGTAACTGCGACATATTCATTTCCACAGCCGCACCCCCGCAATCGTTTGATTGCACAAGGCCCTTGATCCAGATCAAGCATAAAATGGAAAAAATTAAAATCGCGATCGGTACCTGCGCGATCCACCATGATTTTTGCCAAGCGTTCATATTCCGCAAAAACTTCCGGCAGATCAGCTTCGGTCAGCGCATATGGCGCACTGGGGTCTGCAACAACCGGTTCGACCGAGATCTGGTCAAATCCCATATCATTCAGATGCAGCACATCATTTGCAAAATCTTTATTATATTTGGTAAAAGTACCCCGTACATAATATTGGTCAAATGGCCCTTCCCTGCGCGCCTGCACTAATTTTTGGAATTTGGGCAGGATACTTTCATAACAGCCGCGCCCATCTACACGAGAACGTACCCGGTCGTTTACCTCTTTGCGCCCGTCAATTGAGAGGACGACATTGGACATTTCCCGATTGATGAAATCTATTTTATCATCATCGAGCAACACACCGTTTGTTGTTATTGTAAAGCGGAAAAGCTTGTCATGTAATTTTTCCTGGGAACGTGCGTATTCGACCACTTGCTTGACAACATCAAAATTCATCAACGGTTCACCGCCAAAGAAATCCAGTTCAAGATTGTGGCGGTTCTTTGAATGGTGGATCAGATAATCGATTGCTGCTTTCCCCACTTCAAATGACATCAATTGCCGGTGTCCCATATATTCCCCAGTACCGGCAAAGCAATATTGACAACGCAGATTGCAGTCGTGCGCAATATGCAAGCACATTGCCTTTACAGGCGATTCCACCATTAAATTTGCAAATTTATCATAATCGTCGCAGGAGAACAACTGCCCGGCACGATACAACGCAACGATTTCTTCATAAGCTTCCAGAATTTCCTTCTGCGAATAACGGCTGCTGAATTCTTTAAGCAGGTCAGGCGGGCAATTATCGGACAAATTTTCATCCAGCCTGTCCAAAAGTTCATAAATCAGCCGGTCTACCAGATGGACCGCACCACTGTTAACATCCAAAACAATAAAATATCCGTTCAGTTCATACTTATGTATCATTTTATGTTCTTCCCTTTTCCAAACAAAACAATAGGGCAGTTCAAACTGCCCTAACGTTCAAAATTACAGTTTCCAGATTATTTACCTTTATGCTCACATTTCTGGTTGGCTACTGTGCAGGAAGTTTTGCAAGCCGACTGGCAGGAAGCCTGGCACTCGCCGCAGCCGCCTTTTACTGCAGATTCTTTCAAATTAGCGGTATTGATGGTTTTTACATGTTTCATAAACAATCCCTCATTTCTTAGAATTACGTCTGTATCCTTTTGCATCATCACAAAGGATATGAAGCAGGCCTTAACCTGCGCCCCATACATCGATTTGCTTTATTATAGCATATCAGGCATCTGTTTTCAATCATTTGAACTTTTTTCTTTTGTTAACGCCCAAAATACCGCCCAAAGCCGAAGCAAACAGGATCGCCGCCAGTTTGGTAAAGCCCTGTACACCAAAGCCGTCCATCTTCCCTGCCGCCAAACCCGCAATCAACAGAAGTACAAACAGGCACGCCCCACAGAAAAGCCCAACCAGCAGCCCACGTTCTTTGGAAAAGATGGCGCCAAAATATCCTGCAGCGAACCCTGCGACAACAAAAGAAAGGATCGACAATAAGGAAATAAACGATTGCGGGATATCCCGGATGGACATCGCCCCTGCCATCAACGCCAACAAAAGGAAATTTACCAATACACCGATCCCCAAACCATAGGTGACCGGACGGATAAATCGTTTTGAGCCATGCATCCCTGACTGTTTCATAAAAGATCCCCCTTTCTAAAGAAAGGATATTCTAAAAAACAAGCTGGTATGCAGAAGGAACTCATAAAACAGGAAAAATCAAGAAGAGATCTTGGATTGTACTGCCCAACGTGCAATCCTGATCTTGCTCCGGTCAGAACCGGTTTCGATCACCAGATACTCGTCCTTACACACAACAATCGTCCCAATGATACCGCTGGCAGTAATGATCTCATCACCCACATCCAAGCTGTCGCGCATGGCCTGCGCTTCTTTTTCACGCTTTTTCTGAGGACGGATCAACATAAAATAGAAGATCACAAAAATCAGTATCAGCGGAATAAGACTATAAAGAGATGACATTGTTTGTTCGTTCATGAAAATACCTCCAAAAAATTCCTGATACAGAAATGAACTTTAAATATTATACCTTTTTTAACCCCTGCATGCAAGCATTTTTTATGAAAATAGCCTGTCCGATAACGATATTTAGATGCGCCTTCCCAAAATCGGGACCCAATGGCGGTAGAATTCCTCAAAGGTACCGTTATCGAGCGCTTCGCGAATTTTTTCCATCAGGGTATTATAAAAATACAAATTATACATGACACCCAGCCGCGCTGCAAGGATCTCCCCGGAACGGAACAGATGCCGCAGATAGGCGCGGCTGTGATTGCGGCAGACTGGGCATCCACAGTGCTCATCCAGCGGCCTGGGGTCGGTCTTATATTTTTCGTTATGCAGGATCCGGATTCCTTCCCAAGTAAAAAGCGTACCGTGCCGCGCATTCCTGCTTGGCATTACGCAGTCAAACAGATCCACGCCCCGATGAACCCCTTCCAGGATATTGACCGGGGTCCCTACTCCCATCAAATACCGGATTTTTTCTTTTGGCATGTAGTCTTCGACCGCTTCAATGGTATCATACATTTCCTGAGCGCTTTCCCCTACCGCCAGGCCGCCGATCGCATATCCATCCAGATCCAGTTCACCGATCTCCTGCATATGCCGGATCCGCAGATCATGATAGGTGGAACCCTGGTTGATGCCGAACAGCAGCTGGTGGGGATTGATGGTATCCGGCAGGGCGTTGAGCCTGGCCATTTCCGCTTTACACCGAACGAGCCAGCGAGTCGTGCGCTCGATCGAACGGGCGGTATAATCATATGGCGCAGGGTTTTCGATGCATTCATCAAATGCCATTGCTATGGTAGAGGCAAGATTGGATTGGATACGCATACTTTCTTCCGGACCCATAAAGATCCGTTTCCCATCCAGATGGCATGCAAAAGTGACGCCTTCCTCTTTGATTTTCCGCAGTTTTGCCAGAGAAAATACCTGGAACCCGCCGCTGTCAGTCAAGATTGGACGGCTCCAATTCATAAAGGCGTGCAACCCGCCCATTTCCCGGATCACATCGTCCCCAGGACGGACATGCAAATGATAGGTATTGCATAATTCTACCTGACATTTCAAATCTACCAAGTCGATGGACGAAATGCCGCCTTTGATGGCAGCAGAAGTGCCAACATTCATAAATGCCGGGGTTTGGACCGTCCCGTGTACCGTCTGGAACTCCCCCCTGCGCGCTTTGCCTTCCTGTTTTAAAAGTGTGTACAAGTTATGCCCCCCTAACCGGACAACCAATATCTATTTTGCTGTTGACAAAATCTGCTACTTAACCCCTTATGCGGTTCTATTCTTAATTTTGAAAATAGCAGAATTATTCTTATTATAATGAGTTATTTATATTTAATCAACCATTTTGCAGAAAACAGGCTGTATATTCCATTCTTATTCCCACACGTCAGATAAAAATTCTTTGCTTGGAATAGTTTTGATGAAGATGGTGCCATCTCCACCAAAAGGAAAAGCACCCTTCGGGGTGCTTTTTCTTTTGGTGGAGATGAGGGGAATTGAACCCCTGTCCGAAAACCGATCCATACGAGCTTCTCCGGGTGCAGCCGGTCTATGAAAATTCCCTCAAATAACCGCCAACCGGCAGGCAATTACGTAAGGTAGCCCCTGATACATTCATGCTTTACGAGGCGCTCAAGCTGAACGTTCACCACTAATCGACGCCCGAACCAAGGCCGTGGTCCTCCCTGGCCGAACGGCAGCTTAATTAAGCTGCAAAAGCTAAACGATTGTTGTCGTTTAATTTTAAAGTTGTCATACTTTTATAGAGGTGCATGCTCCTCTACCCGCTGCTCCTACTTCATGATCCCCGTCGAAACCTTTACATCCCCTTATCAATTCATTTTTCAGGCTTTCCTGTCCACAAGTCGGTATAATAACCGCCCTGGCCATAAAACAGGTATAATAACTGCTTTGCAGTTATTATACCATGAGCGCTGTACGCGAATGGTATAATCGGCCATAAGGGCGGGAGCGCAGCGCCATCAGGCGCGCAGCGCATCGCCCTAGCCATGAATTCAGGTATAATAACCGCTCTGCGGTTATTATACCACAAATCATCCTCGCTGTCTATCGCGCAAAGCCCTTTCAATATCCCGTTTGGCGTCCCGTTTGGCCATATCTGCACGTTTATCATGCAGTTGCTTGCCTTTGCACAGCCCCAACTGTACTTTTACACGCGAACCTTTAAAATATAGGGACAATGGGATCAATGTATAACCCTGTTGGGCTACCTGCCCCATCAGTTTCATGATTTCCCGTTTATGCATCAGAAGGCGGCGGTCACGATAAGAATCCCGATTAAAAATATTCCCGTGCGTATATGGCGCAATATGCATCTGCTTGATAAACAGTTCCCCATCCTTGATATCACACCAGCTATCCTTCAAATTGCACGAACCGGCACGCAGGCTTTTGACCTCTGTCCCAAACAGTTCAATCCCTGCCTCATAACTCTCTACAATAAAATATTCATGCCGGGCCTGACGGTTTACAGTGATCGTTTTGGTAGATACCTTCTCCATAGATCCCCCTCCCTTCAGGGTTTATTGTCCACGGAATACCCACAGCCTGCTGATGACAAAATTGAGTACCAGCGTGATACAGGTTGCCCCGAGTTTTGCCAGGATTTTTCCAAACCCGACGGCCATGAACCCCTTGATCAGCAGCATACTGACACCAAGCACCGCCAGATTTGTCACCAGGAAACGGAAAAGCTGCCCACTGAAAAAGCGGTCGCGGCTCTGGAAGGTCCAGCTGCGGTTGACCAGGTAGCTGTTGAGCATACCTGCCGCATAACCACAAAACTGGGAAAGATAGACATTCACCCCCAACGGCACCGCCAGGACAGTATATACAATAAAATCAACCAGTGTATTGGCAACTCCAGTGATCCCGAATTTGACCATACGCCAAAGTTCTGCACGCTTTTTTTCATCAAAAGAAAACATAAGCGCCTCCTAAATTTCATTGCGCCCTTCCAATGCACGGTATAGGGTCACTTCGTCGGCATATTCCAGGTTACTCCCAATGGGGATACCGTACGCCAACCGCGTCACCTTCACCCCCATCGGTTTGAGCAGACGTGCAATATACATCGCCGTCGCTTCCCCTTCTACGGTGGGATTGGTCGCCATCACGACCTCTTTGACTGTCCCATCCCCCATACGTTTCACCAATTCCCTGATCGAAAGCTGATCGGGGCCGATCCCATCCATCGGCGAGATCAGTCCATGCAGCACATGGTAAAGCCCATGGTATTCCTTGGTCCGTTCAAAAGCAATCACATCCTGGGAATTTTCCACCACGCAAATGATACTGTGGTCACGCGCACTGTCTGCACAAATTGGACAAGGCGTATCCTCTGTCAAGCTTTGGCAGATTTCACACCGTTTAATCTTTTCATGCGCTTCCAAAATCACATCTGCAAATTCCTTTGCCTTTTCTTTGGGCATGGAAAGCACATGGAAGGCCAGCCGCTGTGCCGTTTTCCGTCCAATCCCAGGCAAACGCTCAAACTGCTCAATCAAGCGGTTGAGCGGAATCACATGATAGGCCATACCGATCAAACCATCCCTGGGATATTCAGGTTTCCAGTGATTTTTTCCATCTCGCTGTTCATAGTATCCCCTGCATTGCGCAACGCTTCATTGGTTGCAGCAACGATCAGATCCTGCAGCATCTCGATATCCTCCGGATCCACCACTTCCGGCTTCAAAGCGATCGACAGTACTTCTTTTTTCCCGTTGACCACCACTTCCACCATCCCGCCGCCGGCGGTAGCAGTAAAACTGCGCTGTTCGATCTCTTCCTGTTTTGCCTTCATATCCTCCTGCATCTTCTGTGCCTGACGGATCATGGCATTCATATTCTGCGGGCCGCCGCCCATCCCTTTTGGCAGTCTTGCTTTCATGATAAAATTCCTCCTACTCTGGTCTGCAAAATAAGATTTACGTTGATAGATTGCCGGAAGCCCCGTCGCTTTTTACCGGGACCCCCAGTTCAGAAGCTTTTTTCAATAAACCTGCAAGCGGGTCAAGGCCAGTATCCGGTTTGGCAACCGTATACTTATCCGGATTGTACGGCCCTAACCCATATTTTTGCCCTGTAACAGCAAAAATCGCATCACGCAAGCTTTCTTTTGCCGCTACACTGGTGCGCAATAAGGTCAAAAATAATTCATCTGCACAATCCACCAGCATTGTTGCTCCGCTGACAAACGCCCTCGAATCAACCATCGCCCCATACAATGCGCCATTACGACTTTTCAGCTGCTGTAAAACCTGCGCCCATTGGTCAAACGGTGTGACCTGTGTATTGGCAGACGTTTTTTTGGCAGCGCCACCCGCCTGGACGGCCGGCCTTTCCTGTGAAACAGCCGGTTGGCTGCCGGCTACACCTTGCGGCATATCCTGCAAAGGCGCCGATACTTTCCCCTGCGCCGCCGCTTTTTCCAGCCGTTCGATCCGCGCAGACAGGCCCTTCCATTCCTCCGGCTGGGCAACCGGCTTCTGGCAAAGGCGGATCAAGGCCATTTCAAATTCTGTACGTTTAAAAGCTGTGCGGGAAATTTTTCCCATCGTTTCCTGCAGCAGGTCGATCGCCGACAGGATCTGCGGAAGCGATACCCCTTTCACCTGCTCTCTCAGATGTTCGAGATCTTCCGGCGTCCCTTGGATCAGGTCATCTGGGCTGCGGACTGTTTTCATCAGCATCAAATTGCGCCAATGCCCTACAAACTGTTCACATAACCGGGCAAAATCCACCGAATTCTCATTCAGCCTGTTCAAAACCTGCAAAGCGTCGGAAGGATCCGACTGGATCACAGCATCGGCAAGGTCAAACAGATGGTCCTGCCCAGCGAGCCCTGCTGCTTCAGTGACCGTCTGGACGGTGATTTGATTGCCATAAGAAGCGCACAAATCCAACAGGGAAAGCGCGTCCCGCATCCCGCCGTCGGAAAGCCGGGCAACCAGCAATGCCGCATCGTCCGAAAGCTCCATCCCTTCCTGCCCTGCGATATACAGCAGACGGTCGGCAATGACACGGGATTTGATTCGCTTGAAATCAAACCGCTGGCATCTGGAAAGGATGGTCGGCAGGACTTTATGGATTTCTGTTGTAGCCAAAATGAAAATCACATGTTCCGGCGGTTCTTCCAGGATCTTTAAAAGGGCATTGACTGCGCCGGCGGAAAGCATATGGCACTCATCCAGGATATAGACCCGGTATTTCGCGACGGAGGGCAAAAAGTAAGCTTCCTCCCGCAGCTGGCGGATATTGTCCACGCCATTGTTGCTGGCCGCGTCTATCTCCACCACATCCAAAATAGAACCATCGTCGATCCCGCGGCATATCTCACATGCGTTGCAGGGGTTCCCATCCTGCGGATGCGGGCAATTGACCGCTTTTGCAATGATTTTGGAACAGGTGGTCTTGCCGGTCCCACGCGAACCGGTAAACAGGTAGGCATGCGAAAACTTCCCGGCGGCAACTTCATTTTTCAAGGTGGAAGTAATATGTTCCTGGCCAACCACATCGTCAAATACGCGCGGCCGCCATTTGCGGTAAAGCGCCTGATACACCTGTCTATCCCGCCTTTCTGCGCAAAAAAAGTGTATGCCCACATACACGGGCATGCAGATTGCCTGCGGCGCACATCACAACCGCTTAATGCTGCTCGGTTCCCCGCCTGACATGGTTCACGGTGTTCCGTCGCACAGGACCCGCATACCCGCATGTCTGGGCACACACAGTCTTGCGTCATTGGTTAACTTTAACAGTATATCATATCCCGTTTCAAAATTCAAGAACCTCTTTTGGGGGATATTGGATGGATCGCTTACCGCTTATGTGCGTAAAAGAACAGTGCAACCGTTCCAGGCCCTGAATGTGCCCCGACCGTAGGCCCCACATAGCTGATTGTATAATTTTTAAGCTTAAAACGGCGGCGTACTTCATCCGCCACAAACTGCGCATCCTCCAGGCAGTCCCCATGGCTGATCGCAAACCGGTCGCACCTGGACCGGTCGATCTGTTTTTCCATATAATCCACAAGCGCCAGCAGGGAAGCCCGCCTTCCCCGCACCTTTCCGATTGGGATGAGCCTGCCGGCGTCATCCACATGCAGCACCGGTTTGATCGAAAGCATAGACCCTACAAGCGCGGTTGTTGCAGAAATACGGCCGCCTTTGCGCAGGTGGTTCAGGTCATCCACCGTAAACATATGCGCAATTTTCGGCAGATCCTCCCGGATACGCTGGGCATTTTCTTCTAATGAAAGCCCTTTTTCCCGGTATTCCACCGCCATGCCGACCAGCATCCCCTCCCCGGCCGATGCACACAAGGAGTCGATCACAATAATCTGCCGATCCGGGAATTCTTCCATCAATTCTTCAGAAGCTACCCGCGCGCTGTTATAAGTGCCGGAAAGCGCAGAAGAAAACATGATGCAGAGCAGGTCTTTCCCCTGTTCCAGATAGGGACGCAGGTAATTTTTGGTTGTTTCCACATTGATCTGCGCGGTAATCGGCATCTCGCCTGCACGCATCATCGCATAGAAATCCTGTCTGGAGAGCGCAGGGTCATTGCAATGATAGGTTTTCCCGCCGATGGTATAGGTAAGTTCCATTTCCAGGATCCCATGTTCCGCAGCATACCCCTCGGGCATATCGGAATTGGAATCCGTTACAATCAAATAATCCTGCATCCTGTGAACAAGCCCCTCTCAAAACTCATCGTCAAACGGTATGGCCGGATCAACCATGATCCCCGACACCTGTTTGCCTTTCTCTCAAGATTATAAAGGATTTTTCCCACAATTACAAGTTTGTTTTTCCCGAAATTTACAGTTCTGACAGATAAATCCCATCCGCAATCTTCTGAAAGATCGGCGCAGCGATATCCCCGCCCGATTCCCCGCCTTCCACGAGCACTGCAATCGCATATTTTGGCACATCTGCCGGGAAATATCCCGCAAACCAGGCATGCACGATCTCACTGTCCTCATCACCCGGTGTTTCATAGATCCCGGTCTGGGCGGAAGCAGTTTTTCCGCCGGCGGTACTGTAGATCGGTTTTGCATTTTTCCCGCTTCCATTTTCCACATTGTTTACCAGCGCCGCCCGCAAAATATCCGATGTGCTTTTGGAGATCACCTGTACCGGCGCATAGGCGATTGTATGCTCGTACATACTTTGCCCATCGTCAGTAAACCCTTCCACCAGCCGCGGGGTGACCGCATATCCCCCGTTTGCGACCGTACTGAGCATCTGTGCGATCTGGATCGGGGTAGCAGTCAGGCTGCCTTGCCCGAATGCGAGGTTTGCCACTGCTGCAGGGTTTTTCAGCTCTGTCTCAGAAGGGAGCGTCCCGCTTTGGGAACGCAATTCGTCGGTAAATTGCGCTGCGCGGGTGAAACCGATCTGCCTGGCGAGGGATACGATCCTTTCCCCGCCTACATCCAGCCCCATCTGGATAAAATAGGGATTACAGGAAACCGCGATCGCCCGTTCCAGATCCAATTCGCCGTGCCCATTCCGCCAATGGCAGTAGAACACCTGCCCTTCCACATCGATATACCCTTCGCAGGTATACGGCACAAACCTGCCATATCCTGCTTCCAAGGCAGCGGCAGCCGTTACCAGTTTGAAAGTTGAGCCAACATTATACTGCGAAAATGCACGGTTTACAAATGGGCTGTCCGGGTCTTTCAGGCTGGCTGCAAGGTCATTCGGATCATAAGCAGGCATGGATACCGAAGCTTTGATATCCCCTGTGTTGACATTCATAACCACCGCGGCCCCTTTTTCCACCCCCTGCATCGCATCCTGCACCACCCGCTGCATATTTGCATCGATGGTCAGGGCTACGCCACCCTTGCTTCGATAATTATCCTGGATGATTTCCGGCTGTACCGCCTGCATCATCTGGCCGGCCGCATCCAATGTATAACGCAGGCGCAGATCCCCATCATACTGTTTCAACAGGTCGTTATACGCCAATTCGATCCCTGCTGTGCCGTTTTCTTTTTCCGGGTCAAGATATCCGATGATGTGGGGCGCAAGCTGGTTTTTCCCATAGCGGGGGGAAATTTCAAAGGTTTCTATCCCTTTGGAATAAACGGCGTCCTGCTGCAAAGGCAATAAAAACGGTTTATCCGCTTCCAGATCCAGCTCGATCTCCCATCCGTTTTTCCGGAAGAAATCGGTCAGCGCAGCATATGCCTCCGGTACCGGCTGCACAGCCGCTACCACCTGTTTTTCCGTTCCTACCAGCGGCTTTAAATGACAGTCATAAATTATGCCGCGCGTATGATCTACCTCCAAAAGGTACCCGCTCTGCCCATGTGCCGCTGAAGCCAACGCATCGTTTGTCATCGTCAGCAGATACAGCCGGCACAGGATACCTGTAAAAAACAGTATCAAAACGACATAGATCTCAACCGCCCGTTTTCCCATCCGGCATCCATCCTCTCTTTTCTGGTTTCCAAAATAGTTTGCACGGGATTTCAGCCGGATAATCATGTTGCAATATCCGAAAAAAAATGGTATACTAGATTGTCTATATGATATTTTGTATTTTTTCTGCAGAAAATTTGACCTTATGTAACAAAAGGAATGGTGTAACAGTATTATGCTGCAATTTGAAGAACTGCGCTTAAGGCTTGCTTCCCATAAGGATGACCTGTTGGATCTGAAAAACGCCATCGGTTATGAACAATTAAAGCGTCAGCTGGCCGAGTTGGAGGAAAAAACCACGGTTCCGGGTTTTTGGAACGATGTGGAAAAATCCCAGAAAAACCAGCAGGAAACAGCCCGTGTAAAGGGGAAGCTCGAGGCATACGACAGCCTTTCTGCCCTTTATGATGATACCATGACGCTGATTGAGCTTGCCAACGAAGAAGAGGACGAAAGCGTGCTCCCTGAAGCGCAGACAGACGTTGAGCGGTTCGAAAAGGAACTGGAGAATCAAAAGCTTGCTACTCTGCTGACTGGGAAATATGATTCCAGCAATGCGATTTTGACCTTCCATGCAGGCGCTGGCGGAACAGAAGCACAGGATTGGGCGCAGATGCTCTACCGCATGTATACCCGCTGGACCGAACGTCATGGCTTTAGTTATAAGATCCTGGATTATCTCGACGGGGATGAGGCAGGTCTTAAAAGCGCTTCCATCATGATCGAGGGTGAAAACGCCTATGGGTATCTGCGCTCGGAAAGCGGCGTCCACCGCCTGGTACGCGTTTCCCCGTTCGACGCTTCCGGCCGCCGCCATACCTCCTTTGCTTCGGTGGAAGTCCTGCCTGAACTCTCAGACGATATGACGGTAGAAATCCGGCCAGAAGATATCAAAATGGATGTTTTCCGTTCGTCCGGTGCGGGCGGCCAGCATATCAACAAGACTTCTTCGGCTGTCCGCCTGACCCACATCCCCACCGGGATCGTGGTTTCCTGCCAGAATGAGCGCAGCCAGTTCCAGAACCGTGATATGTGTATGAAAATGCTGACCGCAAAACTGCTCGAAATCAAAGAGCGCGCCCATCTGGACAATATCAATGAGATCAAGGGCGACCAGCTCCAGATCGCCTGGGGCAGCCAGATCCGTTCCTATGTGTTCATGCCTTATACCCTGGCCAAAGATACCCGGACCAAATTTGAAAACAGCAATATCAATGCAGTCATGGACGGGGATATCGACGGCTTTATCAATGCATACCTCAAAGCGGCCAGCTTAGGGACTTTGGGCCAGCCAGAGGACGAATAAGCGGTATCCCAATGCAATCCGGCCGCAGCCGCCGGGCAGAAGGCTTGGTGTGGTTTAGACTGCCAAGCCTTTTTACTTTACAGGTAGAGGGAAGGATTTGACAATATGCCAATCAGCAAAGACGGGATTGAAACGCTTTTGAAAAGCCTTGATATTTCATATGAACTTGTATGTCACCCGGCGGTTTACACCATCGACCAGATGTAGGCGCTTGACCTGCCGCATCCGGAGGATATTGTAAAAAACCTTTTTCTGCGGGATGCCAAAAAACGCAATTATTATCTGCTCTGTATCAAAGAGGACAAGCATGCAGATCTCAAAAAATTCCGGCAGCTTTTGGGGTCTACCCCGCTGAGTTTTGCCTCGGAGGCCGATCTGGCTGCCATCCTTTCATTGGAAAAAGGTTCGGTTACCCCTTTTGGGATTTTGAATGATGAAGAATGTATGGTGCAGGTCTTTTTCGACCGGGATTTCTGCGGGGGGAAAATGGGTGTGCATCCGAATGAGAACACCGCCACTGTCTGGCTGGACGCCGACGATCTGTTTCGGATCATCGTCCAGCATGGGAACCCGGTCAAATGGATCGATCTGTGACCATTTCCTTTTTGCCCCGTCTGTCTGCATGTTGGCCCAGTAATGATCGTTAAAAAAGGGATGCCTTATGAAGTTTGATTTTCCCCGCCCATTTATCCGTACCTTTGGAACGATCCTCCTGTTCATCCTCTTGATCGTGGGGATTTCTGTCCTTTGTACCCCATATTTTCTGAAATTATTTGACCCACAGGTGCAAAAACAGCTGCAAGCATGGATTGATTCGCTCGGATTGGCAGGCTGGCTCTTTATGCTCGGAATTCAGATCGTGCAGGTCATCATTGCATTTATCCCAGGCGAACCGGTCGAATTGACGGCCGGCCTTTTGTATGGGACATGGGGCGGGCTTTTGACCTGCATCCTGGGGCTTTTGATCGCCTCCACCATCATCCTGATGGTCGTGCGGCGGTTTGGTTATCCACTGGTAGAGCGGCTGTTTGGCCGCAAAAAACTCGATCAATTCGACTTTTTAAACAATACCAGAAAGATACAGACCGTCACCTTCCTACTTTTCCTGATCCCGGGCACACCGAAGGATATGTTGACCTATCTGGCCGGGTTGAGCCGCATCAAAATCTCCCAATTCCTGCTGATTTCTACCTTTGCCCGCCTGCCCTCGATCATCACATCCACCTGGATGGGGTCCACTGTCAGCCAGGGCGACTGGAAAATGACCATCTTTGTTTTTCTCCTGACGGCAGCAATCGGGCTTTTTGGCATCCTTTACAGGCAGAAAGCGATGGATTATATCCACCGGCATCATACCAAACGGGTTTTAAAAAGGGAGGAGCACCGGCATGGTCATCCGCAGGGTCCTGAAGAATAAGGAGCGCTATCTCCCGCTGTTACTGTTAGCAGATGAGCAGGAGGAAATGATTGAACGCTATCTGGAACGCGGCACGATGTTTGCTTTATTTGACCAGGGTTTGCGGGCGGTATGTATTGTTACGGAAGAATCGATGGGCTGCTGTGAACTTAAAAACATTGCTGTCCTTCCAAAGTTTCAGCGGCAGGGTTATGGCAAACGGCTGATCGGTTTCCTGGACGCCTATTATGCTGGTAAATATGAATGGATGTACGTCGGGACCGGCGACGTTCCCTCTACCGTTAACTTTTATCGTTCCTGCGGCTTTCATTTTTCACATCGCTGCAAGGATTTTTTCTTGCAATATGATCACCCAATTATAGAAGACGGCATTTTGCTGACCGATATGGTATATCTCAAAAAATTGCTTTGATACGAAACCGTTCAGTTTCTATACTAAAACAGCCTTCCGGATGCAACGCATCCGGAAGGCTGTTCATTTTTAAAACGCCGGCCGTCAATGTACCATTTCCAATGCCAAAATTGTTTCCGTACAAAACCTGGTAAAAAAAGCGCCCAATTCCTGGCCATACTGGATAAACACACGGTCCCCTTCTTTCCCGCACAGCTGCGCAAAAACACGCGCCGCCGCCTTCATGTCCCCAGCGGAACGGTAGGAAAAAATATACAGGGAAAAGGCCAAAGAATCATTGATCTGCTGGTAAATTTCCTCGGAAGCCTTCCGGGTCTGCTCGTAAAAGGAGGACAGCGCAGCTTGCGCAACAATAGAATTCGGGGCAAGTTCTGCAATGACCCGGTTGACGATATACGAAAACAGGATCCGGCGCTGGCGCAGTGTTACCGCGTCATCCATTTCCCCGATTCCAAAATACACGGTGCTGTCCTGGTCAGCAGATGTCAACGCTTGGGCGAACAGTTTCCCTGCTTTTTGCGCGCGTTCGATATTTCCGTTCGTTTTCTCACGCACAAAGGCATCTACTTCCCCTTCCAGAGCATCGTGGCCGTCCTTTGGCACCTGTCCTGCGATCTTCATATCGCTGTCGTCTTCCAAACGCATCTTTTGTCCCACCTCTTCTCAGCCTTTATTCTATTTCTCCTGCGCACTGAGCAGCGCTGTCGCCAATTGATCCGGGCAGGATGTATTCTTCATGCCGCAGCGGATCCCTTTGAGCTGTTTTGTCACTTCATCAACCCTGCGCCCCTTGATCAATGCACAGATTCCCTGCAGGTTTCCATCGCAGCCGCCTATGATCTGGATATCCTGGATGATCCCATCCTCGACCTGGATATTCATTAGCTGCGAACATACCCCTTTGGGTTTATATTGGATATTCATCATCTTAAAACCTCTGCTCCTCAAATTCTTGCAATACCGGTGCGCACCGCCTCGTCCGCCACCGCTTTTGCTACGACCCGTGCGACCTCTTTATCCAGCGGGTCCGGCAAAATCTTTTCCGCACACAAATGCGCCTCATCCACCATTGATGCAATCGCCTTGGCGGCCGCCACCTTCATTTCCTCGGTGATGCCCTTCGCACGGACGGCCAGCGCTCCCTTGAAAATCCCCGGGAAGGCCAGCACGTTGTTGATCTGATTGGGATAATCCGACCTGCCCGTACCGATGATGGCCGCGCCGCCTGCCTTTGCTTCCTCCGGCATAATTTCCGGCGTAGGGTTTGCCATGGCAAAAATAATTGGGTCTTTTGCCATAGAGGCGACCATTTCTTTTGTGACCAGGCCGGGCCGGGAAACGCCGATAAATACATCCGCGCCCACCAGCGCATCCGCCAGTTTCCCTTGTTTTTTGGACGGGTTGGTATGCTTTGCCATCTCTGCCTGTGGGACGGTGAGCCAATCCGCCCCATCATAAATGATCCCGCCGATATCGCACATGGTGACCTCGCCAAAATTCATTTTCAGCAGCAATTTTGCAATTGAAATCCCCGCCGCACCGGCGCCGTTGATGACGATTTTAAGCTTCCCCATTTCACGGCCAGTCACTTTAATGGCGTTAATCAGCGCGGCGCTGGCAATGATGGCTGTGCCGTGCTGGTCGTCATGGAAAACCGGGATTTCACATTCTTCCTTGAGCCTGCGTTCAATTTCAAAGCAGCGCGGCGCAGAAATATCTTCCAGGTTGATACCGCCAAAGCTTTTAGAGATCAGCTTGACCGTCTGCACAATGGTATCCGTATCCTTGCTGTCGATACAGATCGGGAAGGCATCCACATCTGCAAACGCCTTAAACAGCGCACATTTCCCCTCCATCACCGGCATCGCTGCCGCCGGCCCGATATCCCCGAGCCCAAGCACCGCTGTCCCGTCGGTGATGACCGCCACCATATTCCCCCGCCGGGTCAGGGTGTAGGAAAGCGATTCATCCTTTTCGATCTCCAGGCAAGGCTGCGCTACCCCCGGCGTATAGGCTAAGGAAAGATCCTCCCTGTTGTTGATCGGCGCCCGGGAAATCACTTCTATTTTCCCTTTCCACTCATAATGCTTTTGCAATGCCTGTTCTTTAATGTCCATCCGGCTCCCCCTCTATCCTTTTTAAAACTTATTTGCTTTTTGCAAGCTTAAACAACCGTTCCAAACTTTCCTGCATGGTCAGGCAGGTACCAAGCGGATTGGGTTTGGACGCGTTCTTTCCATGAAAATCGGTCCCGCCCGTCGCAATCAATCCATATTTTTCGATCGTCTGTTCAATGATCGGGATATCTTCCTGCTTGACCTTCGGATGGTACCGTTCGATCCCATCCAAAAGCCCTTCCGCCGCCAGCTGCTGCATAATGCCGATCGACTGGTAGTTGGAAGGGTGAGCCAGCACACAAATCCCGCCGGCGCTTTTGATCTGCTTTGCAACTTCCCAAACATCCTCATATTCATGCGGGACAAAACAGATCCCCGTCTTCGGGCCCAAAAGCTTTTGATATAATGTACCGTAAACGCCGTCTGCGTATCCCAGGTCACAAAGCGCGCTCATGATATGTACGCTGTAAAGCCCTGCAGCCCCTGAAGCATACCGCATAATATGTTCTTCTGTGACAGGATACAGCCGCATCACCTTCTGCATACTTTCACGCAGAGCTTTGTTCCTGCCCTCCAGCGTACGCTTCAGCAACCCCTCCAGCCGGTCCGGCACTTTTGGAAGATAGCATAACAAATGCACCCGGCGGCCGTTGGAAAAATCCCGCGCAGAGATCTCCACCCCGCCGACAATGCCGATACCATACCGTTTTCCCAGCAGTTCCGCACGTTTGATACCGGCCATGGTGTCATGGTCAGTCACACCAACAAAGTCCAAACCTGCCCGTTTTGCATGAAAAATCAAATCGTCGATCCCGATAGAACCATCGGAAAATCGGGTGTGGCAATGTAAATCGCCAATCAATATCCCCGCCTCCTTTTTCATTAAGTTTTCTTAATTGTCAAGGCAACGGATAAACGACTGTTTTTATGGAAAATTCCCATCCATGCCGCTGATCCTGTGCATCTTCTGCTGTCATCTTTTTTCCCTATTCTTTACTATTATACAACGTTCGCCCAAAACAACGCAACTTATATTTTGTAATTTCCAAATCTTTGTGTTATAATTTAATATCATCGGCAGTGGCTGCTGCTGATATAGAGCGCTGTTTTTATATCTGCGTTGCATTTTGTTTGCAACATTCCAAATAAAACGGCTGCATTTTTATAGCAAACCCGTTGTCACTTTATGAAAGTACGGCACATTTTTATGCAGGCACGGTTCCCTGCTGCCCTTTCATATGATCGTTGATAGGAGAAAATTTATGTCATATTCCGTTCAGTCCGGCATCTGGTCCTCGGTATTTGCTGTCCCTTCCGCCGTTGTGGATCAGCATCTCAAAATGTGTTCCCCGCTTTCCTTAAAAATCCTTTTGCTGATGCTGCGCCATCCGGATATACATCCCGATATTGCCTGGCTTTCCGCCAATTTGAATATGATCCCTGAAGAAGTAGAACAGGCTGTGGGCTACTGGGTCAGCGCCGGCATCATCCAGGAAACCGGCGTAGCAGAATTGGCCGCCTCTTGCCCTTCTTGCGACCCTCAATCCATATCCGTCCCCAAAAATGAGGCCGGCTTCGTTTCCCAACAAATACATCCGCAAACCGAACAAAAGGTCACCGTCATTTCTGCAAGGCCAAAGCTTTCGCAGGAGGATGCCGCGGCCTTATCCGAACGGGATCCCCGCCTCCCGGAATTGCTGGAGGAGGCGCAGACGGTTTGGGGCGCCCCGCTGACCCCTGCAGAAAGTGAGATCCTTTTGGCGCTTTGCGGCTACTACGGGATGGCGGCGGAAGCGGTATTGATCCTTTTGCAGTATTGCGTCACGACTGGGCATAAAAATATGAACTACCTGGAAAAAACAGCGGCCTCCTGGATCGAAAAAGGCATCCTTACCTATGACCAGGTGGAACAGGAGATCCTGCGGTTGAGCAAAAACGACGAAAATGAAAAAAAGATCATCAAAGCATTCGGGCTGTATAACCGCGGGCTCACCTCCCGGGAACGGGAACTGGTAGAAAAATGGTTTTCCATGGGGGTGGATGAGCGGCTTTTCCCGCTCGCCTGCGAACGCGCAATGGAAAATACCGGGAAAGTATCCTTTTCTTATGCGGATAAAATCATCTGTTCCTGGAAAGCGCGCGGCATTGATACCGTCAAAGCAGCTATGGAAGACCTGCATGCAGGAGCGCTGAAGGGGTCGGGCGAACGGCAGAACCGCAGTGCTCAGACCGGCGGGGAATCTTCGATCGATATGGATAAACTTCGGGAAATGCTTTATTCCCCCAATACCGACGGCAGTGTGAACGGAGGCGAATGATGGGATATTCCAAGGAGATTTATCAAAAAGCGCAGCAGGAACTTGACCGCAGGCGTTCTGCCGCACAGCAAACCGCTGATATACATCGGGAAGCAGCCTATGCAGCCTTCCCGCAGCTACAAGAACTGGATCGCCAGCTGTCACAGACCGGGATCGCCGCTGCCAAAGCCGCCATCAGCGGCGGGCAGGACGCCCAACAGCTGATCCATACCCTGCAAAGCCGCAACCAGCAGATTCAGGAAGAACGGGCGGCTTTACTGCGCCAGGCAGGTATGCCGGACAATTTTTTAAAAATACATTATACCTGTCCCAAATGTGAAGATACCGGCTATATCGGTCAAAAACAATGTACCTGCCTGAAAGAATTGCTGCAAAAATATGCCTATGAAAAGCTGGGGGAAAACGGGAACATCCAGGAATGCCGATTTGACAATTTTTCCCTCAGCTATTACCCCAATGAATCGCGCGCTCCATATGGGAAAAATCCGCGCCGTGAAATGGAGTTGATTTTTTCCGCCTGTAAGCAATATGCCTCAAACTTTTCCCTGGCAAGTGAAAGCTTGCTCCTGCTGGGAGGTACTGGGCTCGGAAAGACCCATCTCTCGCTTGCAATCGCCAGGGAGGTCACCGGAAACGGGTTCGGCGTCGTCTATGTGTCCTCCCAGCGCCTGCTGGATAAGCTCCAACAGCAACAATTTTCCCGCCATGCCGACCAGGAGGATTATCAATCCATCGCTCTCGCCTGTGATCTGCTGATTATTGACGACCTTGGCGCAGAATTTTCCACCAATTTTACAGTTTCTGCCCTTTACAGCGTCGTCAATTCGCGCATCAACGAACGCCGTCCCACCATCATCAGCACCAACCTGGACGAAAATACCCTGCGGGAGCGGTATGGCGACCGCATCCTTTCCCGGCTGCTATGTACCTACCGCCCGTATCATTTCTGCGGGGATGATGTCCGTATGATTAAACGGATCCAGGCATCCCGGTCAGGAAAATAAAATCCTAACGATAGCCATATCGCTGCGAGATACGAATCGGGATAACATGCTTTCCTGACGCAGCCGGCAGCTTCCACCAATCCCATATCGGCATATAAAAAACGGTACGCATCAGCGTACCGTTTTTTATATGCCTTTCAGGATGATATTAAACCGTTCAATTT
>CALXGW010000056.1 GCA_944387965.1 uncultured Anaerotruncus sp.
GATATGCCAGCTGGAAAAATTACTGCGCCGATCTGAAAGATACGGAACTATATGCCCACCTGACCGATCCGTCCCTGGCCCTGACCAGCGGGGATGGCGTATATGGCATCCCGTATGTGGTGGAAGGTTATGGGATCATCTATAACCAGGCGATCATGGACAAATATTTTGCGACTGAGGGTGCAAAAGTTGCATCCATGGAGGAAATCAAAAGCTTTGATACCCTGAAAGCGGTCGTTGAAGATATGACCGCCAAAAAGGATGCGTTGGGCATCCAGGGGGTTTTTGCCTCCACTTCCCTGCAGCGCGGCGAGGACTGGCGCTGGCATACCCATCTGGCGAATATCCCGGTGGCATATGAATTCCAGCAAAACGAAGTCGATCTCTCCGGCGATGCAACCAAAGAGATTGCATTTACCTTTGACCAGCAGTTTAAAAATATTTTCGATCTTTATATCCAGAATTCGGTCACTGACCCGAAACTGTTAGGCAGTAAACAGGTGGCCGATTCGATGGCGGAATTTGCGCTGGGCCAGTGTGCAATGGTACAGAACGGCAACTGGGCCTGGAGCCAGATCAAGGATGTGGCGGGCAACACCGTTTCTGAGGAAGATATCAAATTCCTGCCGGTTTATATGGGGCTGGAAGGCGAGGAAACGCAGGGTATCTGCATCGGCACCGAAAATTATTTTGCCATCAACAGCCAGGCTTCGCAGGAACAGCAAAAGCTGGCGGAAGATTTCCTGTGGTGGCTGTTTTCCAGCGAAACCGGCAAAGATTATGTGACCAATCAGCTGGGCTTTATCGCCCCGTTTGACACCTTTACCGAAGAAGAACGGCCGGACGACCCGCTTGCACGGGAGATCCTGCGCTTTATGGAAAGCGGGGATTATACCAATATCAACTGGATTTTCACCGTCTTCCCCAACCAGACCTTTAAAGACGACTTCGGGGCGGCTTTGCTGCAATACGCCCAGGGTACCGAAAGCTGGGAGGATGTAAAAGCGACCGTTGTGGAGCGCTGGAAAGCGGAAAGCAGCCTATAAACCAAAACAGCTTGACCGGCAGCTTCCGGCTGCCGGTCAGAATTTTCCCAACAGGAGTGGATGCTATGCAAAAAACCTTGCGCAGGTATTTCCCGCTGTTCCTGCTTCCGACCCTCCTTGCCTTCACCGTTGCATTCCTCATCCCGTTTATTCTGGGGGTCTATCTTTCTTTTACCGAATTCACCACCGTAACCGACGCTGCTTGGGTTGGGTTTTCCAATTACATCAAAGTTTTTACAGCAAACCAGGATTTTTTGAATGCACTGTGGTTCACCATCCGCTTTACTGTCGTTTCGGTGGTTTCGGTCAACCTGTTTGCGTTTCTGCTGGCCCTGCTGCTTACCCGTAAAATCCATGGGACCAACCTGTTCCGCACCATCTTTTTTATGCCCAACCTGCTCGGCGGCATCGTACTGGGTTATATCTGGCAGCTGATGATCAATGGGGTGCTGATGTATTGGGGGGTGGACATCACCTTTTCGGCCAAATACGGGTTCTGGGGGCTGGTGATCCTGATGAACTGGCAGATGGTGGGATATATGATGGTCATTTATATCGCCGGGCTGCAAAATATCCCGGAGGACCTTTCGGAAGCGGCTGCCATCGACGGCGCCAGCCGCTGGCAGGAACTGACCCGCATCACCATCCCGATGGTCATGCCTTCGATCACCATTTGTACCTTTTTGACCCTGACCAATTCCTTCAAGCTGTTTGACCAAAACCTGGCGCTCACAGCCGGCGCACCTGGCCGTGAAACGGCCATGCTCGCGCTGGATATCTACCATACCTTTTATGGGCGCGTCGGGTATGAAGGGATCGGCCAGGCAAAAGCGGTGCTGTTTTTCCTGATGGTCGCAGCCGTTGCCGGGCTGCAGCTCTGGCTCACACGGCGCAAGGAGGTGGACGCATGAACCATCCTGCAAAAAGGAAATTGACGGGCCTTTTAATATTTGTTATTCTTATTTTATTGGCAATCCTGTTTTTGCTGCCGATCCTAATCGTCCTGATGAATTCTTTCAAGGGGCAATTCTTTATTTCCAGCGCGCCGTTTGCTTTCCCGACCTTTTCGGAAGCCCCGGGGCAGCCGATGACCTTTGCCGGGCTTGCCAACTATCTGAACGGGCTGCAAAAGACCGGGTTCCTTTCCGCGTTTGGCTATTCGCTGTTTATCACGCTCGCGTCGGTGGGGCTGATCCTGCTTTGCTGTTCGATGGCGGCGTGGTATCTGACCCGTGTGAGGAATGCTGCGGTTTCGGCGATTTATTATCTTTTTGTCTTCAGTATGATCGTGCCATTTCAGATGGTCATGTTCACCATGTCCAAAATCGCCAACCTTCTGCGCCTGGATAACCCGGTGGGCATTGTGCTGATCTATCTTGGGTTTGGCGCGGGGCTATCCGTATTTTTATTTTGCGGTTTTTTGCGGGGGCTGCCGCTGGAGATCGAGGAAGCTGCCATGATCGACGGATGCAGCCCGATCCAGGCGTTTTTCCTGGTCGTCTTCCCCATCCTGCGCCCGACGGCGATCACCGTCGCAATTTTAAATACCATGTGGATTTGGAACGACTACCTGCTGCCTTATCTGGTGATTGGCAATAAATATAAAACCATCCCGATCGCTGTACAATATCTCCAGGGCGGGTATGGTTCGCGGGATATGGGGGCATTGATGGCGATGCTGGTGCTGGCAATCCTGCCGATCGTTGTGTTTTATCTGACCAGCCAAAAATATATTATCAAAGGGGTGGCCGCCGGGGCGGTCAAAGGCTGATACCGGCCGCCCCTTTTGGAAAGGCGGTGCCGTGATTGGGACTCAGAAAACAAAAACCACTTGCGCGCGGGGCAGGGATCCTGCTGCCGGTCAGCAGCCTGCCCTCCCCCTACGGGATTGGGACGTTTGGGAAAGCGGCCTTTGCGTTTGCGGATTTTTTGGCGAAGGCCGGGCAGAAATATTGGCAGGTACTGCCGCTCGGCCCGACCAGCTATGGCGACAGCCCCTATCAAAGCTTTTCCGCCTTTGCCGGCAACCCGTATTTTATCGACCTCGACCTGCTTTGTGAAGCGAGGCTGCTGCAAAAAGAGGAAATTGTCTCCTGCGATTGGGGGGATGACCCGGCTGACGTCGATTATGCGAAGCTTTATGCCGCCCGCTTCCAGCTGCTGCACCGGGCATATGAGCGGTCGGATTATGAATATGCCCCGGATTATCAGTCGTTCTGCGCACGGAATACATTTTGGCTGGAGGATTACGCATTATATATGGCCATCAAGATGCAGCAGGACGGGAAGGAATGGCTGGCCTGGCCGGAAGGGCTGCGCCTGCGGGAAGAAACTGCCCTGGCAAAGGCGCGGGAAGAACTGCGGCAGGAGATCGGGTTCTGGAAATTCTGCCAATACCAGTTTTTCTGCCAATGGGATTCGTTAAAATCCTATGCAAACCGGCTGGGCATCCGTATCATTGGGGATATCCCAATCTATGTGGCACTCGATTCGGCGGATGTATGGGTCAACTTCCACCTGTTCCAGCTGGATGAAAACCGGATGCCCACCAAGGTGGCAGGCGTGCCGCCGGATATGTTTTCCGCAACCGGCCAATTATGGGGGAACCCGCTTTATCGCTGGGACCGGATGGAAGCGGACGGGTTTTCCTGGTGGCGGCAGCGGATGGGCTGCTGCGCACAGCTGTACGACATCATCCGCATCGACCATTTCATCGGCATCACCCGCTATTATGCCATCCCTGCGCAGGACCGGACGGCTGAAAACGGCGTTTGGGTGGAAGGTCCTGGTGAAAAACTGATCGAAGCGATTTCCCAGGCGATCGGCAAAGAGAAACAGATCATTGCCGAAGATCTGGGGGTATTGACCCCGGCAGTGGAACGGCTGCGGCTGCGGGCCGGGTATCCGGGGATGAAGCTGATGACCTTTGCATTTGATTCAGATGCGCAGAACGACTATCTGCCCTGCCATTTTGAAAAAAACTGCGTGGCCTATGGCGGCACCCATGACAATGAAACCCTGCCCGGTTTTTTTGCGCATCAGCCGCGCAAAACCCTGCGTTATGCACGCGAATACCTTGGGGTACGCACCAGCCGGGAGATTACCTGGGGGCTGATCCGTGCCGGATATGAAAGCAGCGCGGATGTAGCCATCTTCCAGATGCAGGATTTTTTAGGGCTGGATAACCGCGCCCGGATGAATACGCCGTCCACCCTGGGGAAAAATTGGCGCTGGCGGCTGCTGCCCGGCCAGGCGGATGATGCGCTGGCAGAACAGCTTTCCCATCTTGCCGCACTTTATGCACGCTAAATGGAGGTACTGTCCATGAAAGAATTTGATAGCCATATTTCAGAAATCCTGTCGCTCCAATTCGGTACGACGCCCGAAACCGCTACAGTCAAACAGCTTTATGCGGCTGTTTCCGGAGCCGCCATGTCCTGTTTGCGGGAAAACTGGGTCAAGACCGAAGGACAGAAACGCGCCTGTTATTTTTCCGCTGAATTTTTGATCGGCCGGGTCATTTACAGCAACCTGCTGAATATGGGGCTGCTGGACGCCTGCAATACTTACCTGCACGCGCATGGTCGGGATGTGGGGATGTTTGAAGAGATTGAAGATGACGCGCTCGGCAACGGCGGGCTGGGACGGTTGGCTGCCTGTTTTTTGGATTCTGCCGCAACCCATGGGCTGCCGCTTGACGGATATGGCATCCGGTACCGGTACGGGCTCTTTAAGCAATATTTCCAGGATGGGTTCCAAAAAGAAACGCCGGATGATTGGCTGCGGTTTGGCGACCCTTGGAGCGTACGCCGGGAAGAGGACGCGGTCACCATCCATTTTGGGGATGAAACCGTGCTGGCAGTGCCGTATGATATGCCGGTGATCGGGTATGGCGGCGGAACGGTCAATACCCTGCGGCTTTGGCAGTCGGAAGCGCCGGACGGGTTCGATTTCGACCTGTTCAACCAGCAGAAATATACCGATGCGACCGCCCGCCGCAGCCGTGCGGAAGCGATTTCTGCGGTGCTTTATCCAAATGACGATACGATCGAAGGCAAACGCCTGCGTTTAAAGCAGCAATATTTCTTTTCAAGCGCTTCGCTGCAAAGCATCCTGCGGGAATACACCGAACGCCATGGGGAAGATTTTTCCTGTTTTTCACAGGAATATGCCATCCAGCTCAACGACACCCATCCGGTGGTTTCCATCCCGGAACTGCTGCGCATCCTGATGGCGGACTACCTGCTGCCGTTTGACCGGGCGCTGGAGATCGTGCGCGCCACCTTTGCGTATACCAACCACACCATTATGGCGGAAGCGCTGGAAAAATGGGATATTTCCCTGTTCCTTTCGGTATTGCCGCAGGTTTATCCGTATGTGGTGATGCTGGACGACGCGCTTGGCCGGGAACTGCGGGAAAAAGGGATTACCGGCCAGGCACGGGACGGTTACCGCATCCTTTCGGGTGGGATGGTGCATATGGCGCGGATTGCGATTTTTGCCACCCATTCCACCAACGGCGTGGCGCGCATCCACACGGAAATCCTGAAACAGACGGCTTTGCGGCCGTGGTATGACGTCTGGCCGGAACGCTTTAACAACAAAACCAACGGCATTACCCAGCGCCGGTGGCTTGCGCTCTGCAATCCGGAACTTTCTGCATTTATCACCGACCGCATTGGGGATAAATGGATCACCGACCTTTGCGAGCTGGAAAAATTGCGCCCATATGTGGAAGACCCGCAATCGCTTGAACAGTTCTGCCAGATCAAACAGCAGAAAAAACGCCAGCTTTGCGATTATGTCCGGGTGCATGAACATGGGTTTGCGCTTTGTCCCGACTTTTTATTCGATATCCAGATCAAACGCCTGCATGAATATAAACGCCAGCTGCTGAATGCATTTTCCATTTTGGATTTATATTATGGGTTGAAAGACGGCCGGGTTACCCAATTTACCCCTACCGCTTTCTTATTCGGCGCAAAGGCTGCGCCGGGGTATTACCGCGCGAAAGCGATTATCAAACTGATCAATGAAATTGCCCGCCTGATTGCCGCTGACCCGGAAGTTTCACAAAAAATCCAGGTGCTGTTTGTGCAGAACTACAATGTCTCATATGCGGAAAAACTGATCCCGGCAGCAGACCTGTCCGAACAGATCTCCACGGCGGGCACCGAAGCTTCGGGCACCGGCAATATGAAGCTAATGCTCAACGGCGCGCCCACGTTGGGCACGCTGGATGGCGCAAATATTGAAATTGTCGAGCAGGCCGGTGCGGAAAACAACTATATTTTTGGCGCGACAGTCGAACAGATCGCTGCGCAGGCTGCCGGTTATGACCCGAAGGCGCTGTACGAGTCGGAGCCGCGGATTCGCCGGGTTTTGGACGCTTTGATCGACGGGACTTTATCGGATAACGGCACCGGGATGTTCCGGGAACTTTACGATTCCATTTTGAGGGGCTCCAGCTGGCACCATGCCGACCAGTATTTCCTGCTTTTGGATTTCCTGCCGTATTGTGATGCAAAGCTGCGGGCAAATGCGGATTATACAGACAAACTGTCCTATGCGAAAAAATGCCTGTATAATATCAGCGCCGCCGGGAAATTCTCCAGCGACCGCACCATTTTGGAATATGCAAAAGAGATCTGGGATATCCATCCCTGACGAACAAGTCAGGCAGGCCGCTGCGAACAGGATTTGCTGCGGCCTGCTTTCTATTTTGCCTCCGGGGCTTCCTTGACAAAATTTTCAAAATAGGATATCATAAGGGATATGGTCCGCATTGGCTGCGGCCATATCGAGGTGTAGCGCAGTTGGTAGCGCGCTTGGTTTGGGACCAAGATGCCGCGGGTTCGAATCCTGTCACCTCGACCATCTATGAAGGTCAGTTTAGATCGGATGCGTGTAAAAGCGAATCCGATCGGCCTTTTTAGGGATTTTTTCAACCTCAATTTCAAGAAAAAAACGAAAGATCGGAAAATGGCTTTTTAGGAACTGACAGGATTCGAACCGATACGCTTCCTTGAAAAGCACGGTGCCCTTTTTGATTCTCCATATTTCAAAAAGGGCACCTTTTTCTGTACTAAAAAATTCATAGCAAGAAAGAGGCACCTATCCGCTGGGTTCGATACCGGCAGATGGGTGCTTTTTTATTATCGGATTTCAAAAAGGGCGCTGGAATATCGCAAAGAGTTCCGGCGCCCTTTTTGCGTTTTGGGAGGAACAGGAGGAATGTAAATGACAAAGTCTCAAAAGAGCAGCAAGGAAAAGACTGGCTGGGAGGCTGTGCCGCTTCCAGCCCGATGTGTCGGATGCCCCTATCCAAAGGTGGGGATTACCTGTTACGGCGCGGATGGAACCTGTACCCGGACAGATATGGAACAGCTGGACTGGAAGAACTTTCGAGAAAAGGAGTCATGCTAAATGGTTGAAATCTATTGGGACGATCTTACCGAGGAAAAGCAGCGGGAAATCCTGGAGGTGTTTGGTGATAACCAGAACTTTGATCAGTTTCCGGTGGCAGTGCTGCCGGGGCCAGCAGAAACGGAAAATTTTTACCTCTCATAATGAATCAATGACAGGGGGCAGCGAAGATGTTTCAAACAGTTTTGTCCAATAAGGACCATATGGAATACGGAATGGTAACGGTTCCCTTCCCCATCCCAGAGGATCAGTACGCTGACATTACGAGGATGCTGGAAGTGCTCCATGTAGGAAGCGAACTCTCCAGGGATTGCATGGTGGAAAGTGTTGAAGGCGATTGGCCTGTT
>CALXGW010000057.1 GCA_944387965.1 uncultured Anaerotruncus sp.
TACGATGCCGATGGCGCTCACCAGCGCCAAACATTCCAGCAAAACACGGTCGATCCGCTTGAAATTGCCGGCGCCCATATTCTGGCTGGTAAAACTCAGCGAAGTCTGGTATACGGCGCTCATCGCAGTATAAACAAACCCTTCAATATTGCTGGCAGCCGTATTCCCCGCCACCACCAGCGACCCAAACGTATTGATCGAAGACTGGATCAGGATATTCGAGGTGTTGAATACCACGCTTTGCAGCCCTGCCGGAAGGCCGATGCGCAGAATCTGTTTGAGCCGTTCCTTATGGATGCGCAGTTCGGAAAAGTGCAGCCGGCACAGGCCGTCGTTTTTTGCCAGGCAGAATAAAATCAGGCCGGCGGAAATCGTTTGGGAGATGATGGTGGCCAGCGCAACCCCCGCGACCCCCATACCGAACCGGATGACAAAAAGCAGGTTGAGCCCAACATTGACCGCCCCGGCGATCGAAAGGAAATAGAGCGGCCTTCTGGTACCCCCCACCGCCCGCAGGATGGCTGCGCCGAAATTGTAAAGCAGCACCGACGGCATCCCGATAAAATAAATCCGCAGGTAAAGCGTCGACTGGTCGATCACGTCCCCGGGCGTACCCATCATTTCGAGCATTGGGCGCGCGAGCCCCAACCCCACGAAAATCATCACAAATCCGGAAACCGCCGCCGCTAAAATGGCTGTATGCACCCCTTCATGTATGGCGTCCACATCCCCGGCGCCATATCCACGCGCAACCACCACGTTGGCGCCCACCGAAAGCCCGATGAACAGGTTTACCAGCAGGTTGATGATCTGGGTGGTCGAGCCGACGGCCGCCAGCGCCGTGCTACCGGTAAACCGCCCCACTACGATGATGTCCGCCGCATTGAACAGCAGCTGCAAAACCCCCGAGCACATGAGCGGCAGTGCAAAGGTAAGGATTTTATGGAACAGCGGACCGTTGCACATGTCTATTTCATAAGACCTTTTCACGAAACTCCCTCCGGTCAAAACACTGCGGGGATCGCTCCCGCGCATATTCCCGATGGTATCGCATATCTTTTGATATCCACGCCATCACAGCGTACATCATAGCACAAAAGCACCGGCAATACAAACCAATTTTTTAAAATTTTTTAGGCTCATTGTTATTCCCTGCCTGCCCACCAAAAAAATTTTTACCAGCTATTGACAGATCAAATTACATTTGGTATAATCCCATCGATAACAACAGCATCCAAAATCAAAGGAAAGGAGAATGGTTATGACCGCTATGTGTTGCCAGAAAAGCAGTTTTTCCCTGCGCAGAGATTCTTTTCACAATATTTTTGCTGCAAAGCGCTGTGTTTTGCCCACGCCCATTCTGAAAACCGGCGGTTTTCCATCGGTCGATTGGAGATAACCGTTCTCATGGTATCAAATGGCCCGTGCCGGCTGCAGCATATTTGCATGCAGCCGGCACTTTTTTATGTTTTCGGGAAAATCTATCTGTAAGCCCCATTCTTTTATGCGGGCTTGGTATCGTATACTTTTTATACAAATAGTAATCAAAGGAGTTTGTCATATATGCTGGAAATCAAAGGGAAATATAATACAGCTAAAATTTTTACCGACCTTGTGGATGAAGCGTCGGTCGCGCAGGTGCTCATGCTCTGCAACCAGCCGTTTGCCGCTGGCAGCCGGATCCGTATGATGCCGGATATCCATGCCGGGGCAGGCTGCACCGTTGGCACCACCATGACCATAGCCGATCAGGTTGTCCCGAATCTGGTCGGGGTGGATATCGGCTGCGGGATGGAAACGGTGCGCCTGCGGGAAAAACATATCGAATTGCAGCAGCTGGATAAGCTGATCCGTGCAAAAATCCCCTCCGGGTTTTGCATCCGGGAAAAACCGCACCGTTTCTTTTCGCAGATCGACCTGGAAGCGCTTGCCTGTTTCCGGCAAATCGACCATCTGCGGGCAGAAAAAAGCCTGGGGACACTGGGCGGCGGCAACCATTTTATTGAGGTGGACCGGGATGACGCGGGCGCGCTTTACCTGGTGATCCATTCGGGAAGCCGTCACCTGGGGCTTGAAGTCGCCAATTATTACCAGGAAGAGGCTTACCGCCGTCTGAACGGGTCGAGCAAGGCAGACGAGCAGGCATTGATCGGGCAGCTGAAGGCGCAGGGCCGGGAAAAAGAGATTGCCCGTGAACTGAAAAGACTCAAAAATACCAAACGCACAAACATTCCGAAGCCGTTGGCGTATGCGGAAGGGGAATTGTTCTCCCAGTACATCCATGATATGCATATCGTCCAGCAGTTCGCGCTATTATCCCGGAAAGCGATGGCGGACGAAATCCTGAAAGGATTGAAGCTGCATGCAGAGGAAAGCTTCTCCACCATCCACAACTATATCGACACCGATGCTATGATCCTGCGCAAAGGCGCGGTATCGGCAAAGGCGGGCGAACGGTTGCTGATCCCGATCAATATGCGGGATGGCAGCCTGATCTGCACCGGGCTGGGCAATGACGACTGGAACCAGTCGGCCCCGCACGGCGCAGGGAGGCTGATGAGCCGTTCCCAGGCCAAACAAAATTTTACCGTATCCGAATTTAGGCGCCAAATGGAGGGCATCTACACCACTTCGGTCGGGAAGGAAACACTGGATGAATGCCCGATGGCATACAAGAGTATGGACGATATCGTTGGGAACATCGCAGAAACAGTGACCATCGAGCGGGTCATCCGCCCGGTTTACAACTTCAAAGCAGGAGGCGAATAAAGATGCAGCGGTTTATCCCTGTGGAAAAAATGAGCAAAAAGGCGAAGCGGGCGTTTTACAATACGCGGCGGGGCAGTTGGGGGGCGCTTTCCCCTGTGACCCGCCGTCCGCCCAATCCCAAAGCCTATAACCGTCAAAAATCCCGGCGCAAGGAAACTTCCTTTGACGCCGGGATTTTTGATTGCCAAACGGCGGCGGGCAGCGGTCATCCGATCTGCCGGAGCACCAATACGGCATCCGCATCCTGCCCCACAGACCATGCAAAATTCCCCGGCTCCGCGCCGGAAGCCGAAACTGCCAGGCCGACCGTATCCCCTGTTTCCAGGCGGATGATCGAAACGCCGGATAAACGCGCTTCATATGCCGTCCCATCCACCGTATTGGCTGTCAATGCCTGCTTTGTGACCGTAACCGTCTGCATTTCGCCGTTCCTGCGTATGCCGGCGCTTACCCATGCCGGCCCGTCAGCCCGCAGCAGGAGGCTGTAGGAAACCATATAATCCCCCGCCTGCTGTATTTGCAGCCCGCCTCCCGCCACTGCCATTTCCCGGGCAGGCAACGGAATATCCAGCTGCAGCGGCACATATTCCCCCGCTTCCGCCGCGATCTGCCGGATCCCGGAGCCGGCCGCCCCGCCATATGCGCCAAAGCTGCCCGAAGGGCCGGTGGCGCCGGTCGCGCCACGCGGGATCACAAAATTAAACACATGGTCAGGCGCGCCGCCCACGTCGATGACCGCCGCATTGCTCCCCGGTTCCCCGGTAAACACTTCCCCTACCGCAACCGTGGGGGAAATACCGGCCGGCCCCGGAAACCCGATCGCTCCCTGCGGTCCCACCGGCCCCATTGGTCCGGCAGGCCCGGTGGCGCCCGTGGCCCCGGTTGCACCTGCGCAGCATACAGGCCAGCAATAGACGGCCGGTGGACAGGGCTGGGGTTTCTGACATCTTTCCCCACATGCGGTATTTGGACGGTTATTCCTGTTTTGATTCATCATAATCTGCGCCTCCAAACAAGTATCACATGCCCGGCCGCTCGCTGCGCATCCCACCCGGTTTTATGAGGTGGGGCGGCATCCCCTTGCATCAAACCTGGACATGCAGGCCGCAGGCATCGGATTATCATCCTTCTCTAAGCAATATATGCAGATCTTTGCGGGCGTGACAGTTTGACCTGCGCTGTGCGGATGCTATGCTTTGAGGCTGCAAAAAAGCCGGCGCTTTTACGCCGGCTTTTTTGCAGGTCTTAATAATAGAAGGATGATCCGGATACTATGGCACGATATCCGGACATCTGGTTCGCAGGAGGAAGCACACGGCCGCGTTTGCGGACGGCCGTGCGCTGCAGAAGGGACATGGCTCCCTTCCAAGGGAATCTATCGTTTGCACGCTATCTGCGGATAGCCAAAATTTAATAGGCGGCAAATCCTTTGCCAAAGGATTCGCAGCATGCCAATTGGTCGTTATCGGGCGTTTCATGGACCATAAGCCCTTCCTGGTTATACAGCGCCGCCCCGGCCGAATCCACCCGTTCCTGCCAATTGCGCATCCATTCGCCGTCACCCCAACCATAGGAGCCGAACAAAGCCACCTTTTTTCCGGAAAGCTGCGGCTCCAAATCGGTAAAGAACGGCTCAAATTCACTTTCTTCCAGCACTTCCGCGCCCATTGCAGGGCATCCCAACGCTAATTTGGGATATTTTGCGGCATCGGCGGCAGAAATATCTGAAACCGGGAACAAATCCACCTGTGGATTGACGCTTTGCGCACCGGCATAAACCGCTTCAGCCATCGCCTGGGTATTTCCGGTACCACTCCAATAAATTACTGCGATCCGATCCAATTTAACATACCTCCCATAATGACAATTTCAATCAAGCCGCGTGGAATATTTCTTCAATGGATTTACCATTTTTTACCATTAAGCAAACCTTTTCCCGGCATTGGGCAAACCTGCGGAATAAAATCGCCGCCTTTCCGGGATCCCCATACACCTTCCAAAACCCGCAAAGTTTGCAGTTTTTTCCGGCATGCTTTAAAAAACCTTCCACATCCTCCACTGGATATCCCAAAATCACCCCGGCTTCATGCGGGAAGGTGTCCTGCCCGGAAAGCCGCTCGGCAAAGCAGCTTAATGTTTCCTCAAACCCCTCCGGATAAGCCCGCTGCTTTAAAAAGTCCCGCACTTCCTGCCTGCATAGATGTTTACGCAAAACCGGTTCGCGATAAACCAAAAGCAGAATCCGCCCTTCACACCGGCACAGGATCCGAAAATAAAGCGCCCGGCAGTTGAGCTTTTCATTCAGTTGTTTGACCGCTTGTTCCAGTTCGGGATAAGCGCGCATATCGCAGGACATCAAATTTGCCGGTTTTACTCCCACCAACGCCGGCGCGCATTGGAATGCCAGCGCCTCATCCAAAGAGCGGTTTGACATCTGCCAGCCTCCCTGCTTATTATCATAAACGAACTTAACTTGCAGCAAAAACGCCTTGCGGCGATTTTGATTAGCATTGACTAACTTATATGTATATTAGCATATGCTAACTATATTGTCAATACCATCCGTGCAATTTTTTAAAATCCTGGGCGGACGGCATGCCAATGACCGATGTGTGGGGAGGGCCAACAGCGGATCGATGTTCGGCTGCGCCCATAAAAAAAGCGCCTTCCAAAAGGCGCTTTTTGATAGAGGGAGCCGCTTTTCCAGCGGTTCCCTGCAGAGATACAGCCAATCTACCGAAGCCTGGCTCAGGGAAGCTCCAACTGCACCGGCACCCAGCCTTTTCCGTTAAACACATAGGTATCCGTATAACCAGCATCTTTTGCCGCCTGCGCTGCCTGCGCATAGCCATAAGTCAGCTTCCCTGCTTCATGCGCATCTGCGGTGATGATGATCTTGCCTCCCATGTCCTTCCAGGCGCGCAGCAAAAAGTCCGATGGATACGGGTCTTTCCGCCATCCCCGTGCCATGCCGCCGGTGTTGATCTCCAGCAGCGAACACTTTGGATCAGCCTGCGCCAGCGCATCCAGCGCCGCCGCCCGGTACACCGGGGAAGTTTCATCGAACAGGGCATTCGAACGGTTGAATTTTTTCACCAGGTCAAAATGCCCCAGGATGGTCGGCTTACGTTTGGCCATCAACGCTTCCTGGGCAAAATAAGCCGCTGCCATACTCAGGCCGTCCCCATCAAAATCCTCTGCGATGCAGCGGCGCAGCTTCGCTTCATCATCATCCACCGCCCGCAGCCGTCCGGTTTTCGGGCCGCGGATATAATGCACACTCCCGATCCAGTAATCCAGCTCGGGAGGCAGCTGGCCGGGGGAAAAACTGTCCCATTCCAGGCCCAGCAAGATCCATATCTCCCCGGTATACTCCCCTTTGAGTTTTGTGATCCTTTTGCAATAGCTTGGAAAGGCATCCTGCGCCATACTGGCGTCGTCCCCCGGCAGATAGCTGTGGCCACTGAAGCCCAGCGCCTGAAGCTTTTGCCCATAAGCCGAACGTGCAACCACCTCTGGCGGCTGCTTGCCATCGCAGGCCAATGTATGTACATGCAGAGATTGCTTTCTCCAATCCAATGCTTTCATTGCATCCGCTCCTGTTTTACCTTGTGGTCGATCACATGCCGTTTTTCCAGTTCACGGGTCACATCTTCCAGCGAAATCCCCAGCTGTACCATCAAAACCATCACATGATAGGCCAGGTCCGCAATTTCATATACTGTTTCTTCCTTATCCTGTTTGGCGCCGCCAATAATCACCTCGGTGGACTCTTCCCCCACCTTCTTCAAAATCTTATCCAGCCCTTTTTCAAACAGGTAGGTCGTGTAGCTTCCTTCCTTCGGGTTGCTTTTCCTGCCTGCAATCAGTCTATACAGGCCCTCATATGAAAACTGCCGCAGTTCTTCGCTGAGATAGACCGGCTGGAAGAAACAGCTTTCCTCCCCCGTGTGGCAGGCAGGCCCGGCCTTTACGACCTCGACCACCAGCGCGTCGGCGTCGCAATCGGCAGTGATCGACACCACCCGCTGGATATTCCCGCTGGTTTCCCCTTTGCGCCAAAGGGTCTGGCGGCTGCGGCTGTAAAAAACCGTACGTCCCTCCGCAATGGTCAGCGCCAGGGTTTCCTCATTCATATAAGCCAGCGTCAATACCTGTTTGGTGTAATGATCCTGCACGATCGCGGGGATCAGCCCCCGCTCATCAAATTTAAGATTCATTTCATTTCCTCCCCTGTGATACGCATTTGGATACCCTGCTGCTGCAAATACTGCTTGAGCGCGCGGATTTTTACCTGGCGGGTATGGAAAATACTGGCCGCCAGCCCCGCATCCATCCCTTTATGGGAAAATAGTTCCGCAAAATGTCCCATCATCCCCGCACCGCCGCTGGCAACGATCGGTACCTGCGCCACTTTGGCGATGGCATCCAACAGTTCCAGGTCGAAACCGTTTTTTACCCCGTCGGTGTCGATCGAATTGATGACCAACTCCCCGGCGCCGCTGTCCACCCCCTGATGCGCCCATTCAAGCGCATCGATACCGGTATCCACCCGGCCGCCTTTGGCAAACACATGGAATTTCCCATCCACCCGTTTGACATCCATCGAAAGCACCACACACTGGTCGCCATACCGTTTTGCAGCCTGCCCAATCAAGCCGGGGGTACGGATCGCGCCGGTATTGACGCTCACCTTGTCGGCGCCGCACTTGAGCACCCGGTCAAAATCTTCCAGCGAGTTGATGCCGCCGCCTACCGTAAGCGGGATAAAGATCTCCTTTGCCACCCGCTTTAAAATATCGGTAAACAGGCCGCGTTCCTCCGCGCTGGCGGTGATATCATAGAACACCAGTTCATCCGCGCCTTCTTCGTTATAAAAGCGCGCCATCTCCACCGGGTCGGCCATATCCCGCACCCCTTCAAAATTGACGCCCTTTACCACACGTCCGGCGCGCACATCCAAACATGGGATGATCCGTTTGGTAATCATGCCGTTTCCTCCTCAAACCTGACCGCCTGCGCCAAATCCAGCTGCCCGGTATACAGCGCCTTGCCCAAAATCGCACCCCAAACGCCCATCCGATGCAGTTCTTCCAGTTCGCCAATACTGCCGATACCGCCGCTTGCGACCACCTGCAATCCCTTGATGGTGCAGAGCTGCCGGTAAAGATCCAGATTGGTGCCTTTTTGCGCCCCATCCCGGCTGATGTCGGTGCAGATCACCGTCTGCACCCCCGCCTCAAACAGCCGGCGGCAGAAGGCGATCCCTTCCTCGCCGCTCACCTTGAGCCAGCCCTGGGTGGCGGCATATCCATCCTTCATATCCACCCCTACCGCAATTTTCCCGGGGTATTGGGATGCCATGCGCACGGTAAAATCAAAATTTTCCACTGCGATCGTCCCTAAGATCACCCTGGCCGCGCCCAAATCCAGATACGCCCGGATACGTTCTTCGGTCCGTATCCCGCCGCCGACTTCCACCTGCAGGCCGCTCTCTGCAATCAGCCTGCGGATGGTTTCAAAATTTTCAGGCTTGCCCTCTTTTGCGCCGTCCAAATCCACCACATGCAGGTTTTTTGCCCCTGCCCGCAGGAATCCAGCCGCGACCTCACAGGGGTTTTCCCCGTAAACGGTCATCTGGTTATAATCCCCCTGGTACAAACGCACCGCCTTGCCGCCCCGCAAATCAATCGCTGGAAATATCTTCATATCCGTTTCCCTTTCTGTTTCAAATGCCGCCTCAAAGCGCTGCAAATGCGCGCAAAAGGTTCAACCCGGTTTTCCCGCTCTTTTCCGGGTGGAACTGGGTGCCATATACCTTGCCGTTGCGCACAACCCCGGTCACCGGGACGCCGTATTCGCTCGTCGCCAATGTGTAATCGGCGCAGTCCTTCGCATAAAAGCTGTGCACATAATAGACATATTCCCCCTGCCGCAGATATTGCAGCAGCGGGTCGTCCTTGCAAATATCCAGCCGGTTCCATCCCATATGCGGCACCTTCAGCCCCATGCCTGCGATCTCCCGGTCGAGCGGCTCCACATGCCCGGGCACCAGCCCAAGTCCTTTGTGGGTACCGTATTCACTGCTGCTTTCAAACAGCAGCTGCATCCCCAGGCAGATGCCGAGCAGCGGTTTTTTCTGCGCTTCTTCGCATAAAACCGGCACCAGCCCGGTCTGCTCGAGCCGGTGCATCGCATCTCCAAATGCGCCCACGCCCGGCAGGATCACCTGCTGCGCCGCCCGGATTTTTTCAGGGTCGGCGGTCACTTCGCTTTCCAGCCCCAAAAATTCCAGGCTGCCGGACAGGCTGAACAGGTTGCCCACCCCATAATCCACAATTGCAATCATATCCGTCCGCCTCCGCCCTGTCAGAGCACGCCCTTGGTGCTGGGGATCTCCCCTTCATGTCCCGGCTCGATTGCCGCCGCCTGCGCCAATGCCCGGGCCAACCCCTTGAATGCCGCTTCAATGATGTGATGGGTGTTTTCCCCCGCCATCTGCTGCACATGCAGCGAACAAGGGCAGTTGCGCACAAATGCCAGCCAGAATTCCTTGCAAAGTTCGGTATCGAAATCCCCTACCCGGCCGCACGGCAGCGCAAGGCCCCAGCCCAGTGCTGACCGCCCGGAAAGATCCACCGCGCAGAGCACCAGCGTTTCGTCCATCGGCAGCAGGAAATTCCCATACCGGTAAATCCCCCGCATCTCCCCAAGCGCCTGCATAAACGCCTTGCCCAGACAGATGCCAACATCCTCCACCGTATGGTGGTAGTCCACCTTCACATCCCCCCGGCAGGCCACCTTCAGGTCAAACCGCCCATGCCGGCTAAACAGTTCCAGCATATGGTCCAAAAATCCGCAGCCGGTATCGATCTCATACCTGCCGCTCCCATCCAAATCCAAAGACAGCGAAATCTGCGTTTCCGCCGTATTCCGCTCGATCTGTGCATTGCGCATGTTTATCCCTCCAAAATTTCGGTCATGGCCCCTGCCAGCGCCTGCATATCTTCCATCGTGCCGATGCTGATCCGCAGCCAGTCCGCAATCCGCGGGCTGTCCCACCGCCGGACCAGGATGCCGCGTTCCCGCAGCTGTTCATAAACCTGTTTTCCAGGCATCTTCAGGGTGCGCGCAAAGACAAAATTCGCCTTCGAATCGGTCAGTTCAAACCCCAGACGGGCCAGTTCCTGTGCTGTCCATTCCCGGGTTTCCTGTATTTTTTTCGTGCATGCCGCAAAATACCCTTCATCCGCCATGCTTGCTGCACCGAGCAGCAGGGTCAGCCGGTTGACATTATACGGGTTCAGGCTGAATTTGACCCGGTTCAGATCGGCGATCAACTCAGCGTTGCCCATTGCAAATCCCAGCCTCGCCCCCGCTAAACTGCGGCTTTTGCTGAAGGTCTGCACCACCAGCAGGTTTTCATACCGGGAAATCAGCGGTACACAGCTTTCGGCCCCGAAATCTACATACGCCTCATCCACAATCACTACATTGTCCGGGTTGCCGCGCAGGATGGTTTCGATCTGCGCAGGCGAAAGCACTTTCCCGGTGGGCGCGTTCGGATTGGCGATCACAATGGTACGCCCCAGCCCGACATAATCCTCCACCCGGAGCGAAAAATCCGCCGCCAGCGGGATTTCCTGCGCCGGGATATCAAACAGCTTGGCCCACACAGGATAAAACCCATATGTAATATCCGGGAACGCGACCCCTTTCTGCCTGCCGCAGAATGCCCGCAGCGCAAACGCCAGGTTTTCATCGCTGCCGTTGCCGGCCATCACCTGTTCCGGGCGCAGGCCGTTGCGTTTTGCAACCGCTTCGCACACCGACATGCAGGTCGGGTCGGAATACAGCCGCAGCGACTCGATCTCCGCCCGGGTGAGCGCCTCCACCGCTTTCGGGCTCGGCGGGAACGGGCTTTCATTCGTGTTTAATTTGATGTATTTGCGCTCTTTCGGCTGCTCGCCCGGCGTATAGGGGGAAAGCGCCGCCAACTCATCGGTAAAAAAACGGCTCATTTCGACCCCTCCTCAAACCGGATCTCCACACTTTTTGCGTGTCCCTGCAGCCCTTCGCGGCGGGCAAAATCCGACACCCTGCCGTATACGTCTTCCAATGCTTCCCGGGTATAATACAGGAAGCTGGATTTTTTCACGAAATCATCCACCGAAAGCGGGCTGGAAAAACGTGCCGTCCCGCTGGTCGGGAGGGTGTGGTTCGGTCCGGCAAAATAATCCCCCAACGCTTCCGGCGCATGCTTGCCCAAAAAGATGCTCCCGGCATTGCGGATGCTGCCCAGCAGCCGGAACGGGTCGTCCACACAGACCTCCAGATGTTCCGGTGCGATCAGGTTGGCCGCCTCCACCGCTTTTTTCAGGCTGTCGGTCACGATGATCTTCCCATTGTTGTCGATGCTCGCACGCGCGATCTCCGCCCGGTCGAGTTTGGGGATCTGCACCTCCAGTTCCTGCTGGACAGCCAGCGCCAGCGGGCGGCTGTCGGTCACCAGCACTGCGCTGGCCAATTTATCATGTTCCGCCTGGCTGAGCATGTCTGCCGCCACCCATGCCGGGTTGCAGCTGCCGTCCGCCAGCACCAGGATTTCGCTCGGCCCGGCGATCATATCGATGTCCACCAGCCCAAAGACCAGCCGTTTTGCCGTCGCCACATAGATATTCCCCGGCCCCACGATCTTGTCCACTTTTGGGACGCTTTGGGTGCCGTAAGCCAGTGCCGCAACCGCCTGGGCGCCGCCGGTTTTGAAGATTTTCGTCACCCCGGCGACCTTTGCCGCCGCCAGGATCGCAGGCGCGATGCTCCCGTCTTTGGAGGGCGGGGTCACCATCACGATTTCAGATACGCCAGCCAGCTTCGCCGGGATGACATCCATCAACACCGTGCTCGGGTAACTGGCCGTCCCGCCCGGCACATAAACGCCCGCTTTTTCGATCGGCGTATATTTTTGCCCCAGCACCACGCCGTTTTCCTTGCTGATGACAAAATCCCGATGGATCTGCCGGCTGTGGAAAGCGCGGATGTTTTCCGCCGCCTGCTGCAATGTCTGCAAAAAATCTGAGTCGGTCTTGTCCAGCGCCGCCTGCATCTCCGCTTCGCTGACCTGCAGCCCATCCAGGCTGGCGCCGTCAAACTTTTTGGCATATTCCAGCAGCGCCGCGTCCCCACGCACGCGCACATCCTCCAAAATGGCTTTTACTGCCTGTTCCACATCATGTTCGGCCCGCAAATCCCGGTTTAAGATTTCCTCCGGCCGAAGCGCGTCAAATTCATACAGTCGGATCATTTCCCCGTCACCTCCGAAAGTTTCTGCCGCATGGCGTCCACCGCGCCGCGCTTGAATTGATACCCCGCTTTATTTGCGATCAACCGCGCGCTGATCGGCATAAACCGCTGCAGGACCTGCAACCCGTTTTCCCGCAGCGTCGTACCCGTTTCCACAATATCCACGATCACATCCGAAAGCCCCACCAGCGGCGCCAGTTCGATCGAACCGTTCAGCTTGATGATGTCGATGTCCCTGCCCTGGGTGCCGTAATACCGCTTTGCAATATACGGGAATTTGGTTGCCACCCGCAGCGTACGGGAGGTGTCCTCCAAAAATCCGGCCGGCCCCGCGACGCACATATCGCATTTCCCCAGCCCGGTGTCAAGCAGCTCATAGACATCCGCCCGGCTTTCATCCAGCGTATCCTTGCCCACGATCCCGACGTCCGCCGCCCCATGTTCCACATAGATCGGCACATCCGACGGCTTCGCCCAGAAATAGCGCACCCCAGCTTCGAGGTTTTCCCCGGTCAGCTTGCGCGTATGGATGAAATCCTCCCCGCAGCCGTACCCGCACTGAGAGAGCAGCCCATACACCTTTTCCCCCAGCCGCCCCTTTGGCAGCGCAATCCGCAAGATTCCCTGCGGGCGTTCGTCTTCTCCCGCTTTCTGCCCGAGCAGGTCCAGTTCATTTAAGTAGAGCGCAAAGCCGATCGCGCGCGCGCCGCTGGTAAAGCGTTCGGCCAGCGGGTCATACCGCCCGCCCTGCAAAACCGGCCTAGGCAGCCCGTCCAGATACCCCTGGAAAACCAGCCCGTTATAATAATCGATCTCATTGACCAGCGAAAAATCCAGTGTCAGCGCAACGTTTTCCGGTTTATGCACCTGTGCACAGAGCATCTCCAGTTCTGCAAATGCTTTTTGCATCTCCATCCCCCGGACCAGCCCTTTTGCCTGCTCCAGAGCCTGCTGCCAGCCGCCGCTCAGATGCAGCAGCCCGCGGATCGCCGCAGCCTGCTCCGGGCTGCACCGCCCATCCAGCGCATGCCCGCGTTTATCCCGCAGGCATTCCAACACCCAGGCCCGGCTGTCCTGCGGGATGCCCACCGCATCCATCAGCCCCAGCACAAACCCCATATGCCCGACCGCCAGCGCACCGCTGCCGCCCAACAGCCCGACGCTTTCCATCGCCAGCGTCACCGCCTGCACCATCTCACTGCCGCCAACGCTGCCGATACATTCCAGCCCCATCTGGCTGATTTCCTGGAAGGCGTGGCTTTCGCGGCTGGGCCGGTAAACATTTTCCGCATAATAATATTTCCTGCATTCCGCCGGCCCGGGCTGCGCATTCTTTGCAATACTCAGCGTCACGTCCGGTTTGAGCGCCAGCAGCCGCCCATCCAGGTCGGTAAAGGTAATCAGCTGGCGGCTGGGTAAGAATTTTTCATTTTCCTGGTATAACCGGTATTCCTCAAACCGGCTCATCCGGTATTTTTGATACCCCGCCTTTTCATATAAAAGCCCCAATTCCAACGGCAGGACATCCTGGCGTTTGAGCCCCCCGATCTCTGTCAACACAATAAACCCTCCCGCAAACGCTTTCTTAATTTATCTTAGTAATATGGTAAATCAACAAAGCTACTATACCATAGATTCCCCCAAAAGGGAAGCCCCCAAAAAATTTTTTATCCAGCGGCGTCCTGTACCGGCTTTTCAAGCCTCATGCGCCGTAATCCTGGATGATGCGGTAAAAATACGGATTGAAATAATCCGGCGGCATATAGGTGGTATTTTTTTCGTTTTCCTCATAAAGCCATGCACAGATCGAATCGCGTTCAATCTCGATCACATTGAACCCATGCGCAGCCACCCCGTCGCGCAGCTGCTGCTCCGCTGCGGTGCGCGCATCATCGAACCGGGCGGCCAACCCGGCGCAGCCTTCCTGTAAAACCGCCCGCTCCCATGCGGAAAGCCCCTCCTGCAGTTCCCGGCCCATCACCAGCCATAAAGGCGAGATCGAATGGTAGCTGCTCACAAAAGTGATCGCCTGGGTCTGCTGGTAGAGTTCCTCTTCCTGCCCGGCGGCCACCTCCACCGCATCGACGACCACCTCTTTATCGGCGTCCCGCCAATCTTCCGGCAGGATCTCCATCTCCTGCCCCAGCATGGAAACCACCGACTCCTGGCTGTATGGGAGGACGTTCGCCCCCATCGCTTCAAAAACCGCTATCTTTTCCGCGCTGTCCGACCGCAGCGCAACCGATGTTTCCGCAAAGTCAGCCGGCGCCCAAAGCTCCTTGCCGCTGGTCACCAGATGGGCGCTGCCGTCATACAGCGCCAGCAGCGGGAAGATCCCTTTTCCTTCCAGCACCTTCTCCAGCTGCTCCCGCATCGGTTCGGAATTGAGCGCCACATTCATATGCCGGTTGCTGTCATACAGAAACGGCAGTGAAAACATGGAAAATACCCGGTCGGCTTCGGCCATCTGCGGCGTGGTCAGCAGCGCGATATCGGTGCGCCCTTCCTGCACGGCAGGCGCATCCGGCAGCCCCGGCACGATCTGGATCATCAGATGCCCCCCGCTCACCCGTGCCACATCATCCGCAAACAGGGTCGCCATCTCCTGCAGATCCGGCGCCAATCCAACATCCAGCTGCATCGTCATGACCCGTACAGAGGGCGTTTCATTGGCAGAAGCATCCTGCGGCTGGGAACACCCCGTACAGATCACTGCCGCACACATCCCCAAGATGCCGGCAAGGTATCTTTTCCTCATGGCTGTTCCTCCAGGCCGTCCGTTGTTTCGGGTTTCATCCGGAACACTGTCTTTTCGGTATCGGTATCTTCCTCTTTTGGCTCACTGGCCGCCGGCGCCGGGATAAACACCTGATGCCGCAGATTGTCGATGCATTGGATATGGTACGGTGTGCAGGCAGCAAAGGTATTGTTGGCGAAAATCAGGTCGGTGACGCCGTTTTCCTGGATGAGATCGATCAGCGACAGCTGGAAATACCGCTGGTCGACGATATAGACCTCGTCAAAATGGTTAATCAAAAACGGTGCGAAGGCATTGCCGAACGATTCCTTCACCACGACTGCCTTACGCCCGGTATCCAGCCCAGTCACCGCCTTAATCAGCGGGAAATCGCCATGCAGGAAGACCGAATAGCTGTTCGGGCTCTGGGCATATTCCCCCCAAAGGCTGTGGGCGATCGGGTAATACGGCGCCCCACGGTCATACCGCACCACCGAGGTGCACTCCTGCGGGAAGATATAATAATCCACATAATCCGGGTTTTTCAACAAGGTGCTGTCCTGGGTCTGGGCGTACATGCTTCCCACAAAATTTTCCAGCCGCCTGGTTTCGCAATCCTCCAGACGTATTGGCTCAAACCCTGCCTGTTCGCAGAAAGCGGTGTAGGCATAATAAGCCCCCAGCCCGGTCCAGTGATGGTCGGTACGGAAGTACAGGTATTCATCGGTATGCTGCCCGAGCGCCCCATAGGCGTCCACCTTTTTGATCGCGGGGTCCTCCTGGGCATAGATATGGTCGATCATCGCCTTCTGGGAACCGGTCAGGTCGCGGTATTTATCCGGCACATAAAATTCAATGGCCGTCGGGATAATCATATTATATATCTGCACATCCGGCAGTTCCTCGTGATAGGTGTTGAGCACCTGCGCATACCAATCCCCCATCCGGGTGTCCCCGCCGAACAGGCTCATGGCCATCCCTTTATATACAAATGTCCCATTGCTGATCTCAGTCGTCAGCCCATCCGTCCCGCTGTCCGGCGCCGTCCCCTGCTGCCCATCCGCCGTTTGGCCTGCATCCTGCCCCTGCTGCCCGTCCGGCTGTAAAACAGCCTGCGGTTCCGACGCCTGCGGCTCCTGCTCCTCCTGCGGCAGCTTCAGCACAGCCGCTTCCTCCTCCGGCCCGGAAGGCCCGGACTGGGAAACGATCGGGACAGCCGTGTCCTGCGTTTCCTGGACGCTCGAATGGATGATGCGCACATCATCCATCCGGATCCCGCGGCTTTCGTCTATCACCGCTGACAGGCTCACAAACCATTCCCGGAATGGGAAGGTATCGGCATAATAATCCTCCGCCTGCCGGGTCAACTCCCCTGCAAACAGCTTTTCCAGCGAAAACGAAGGCTTTGCCGCCAGGTCACGCCGTTCGATCTGGGAAAAGGTCGGCTTTTCCATCACAAGCGACCCGATAAAAAACGCGCCCAGGACAAGCAGGCAGACCATCAGATGGAACGCCGCCAGATGCCGCAGCCGCAGCGCAGGGATCTTCCCGCGTATCCCGCTGTAAAACCGCTCCCGTTCCTCTTCCGGGGAAGGCAGGTCGGTTTTTTTGCTGTTCCAATGATAAAATTTGCTTTTTTGTTCTCCCATACCTCTCCCCCATCAAAAACGGTAATATAAGAACGGGTTATAACTCTGCCCCACCAGCTGGGCGGTACAACAGATCAGCAGGATAAAATTAAGCGGGACCTGCATCGCTGTCAACAGGGATGCCTGACCGGCCGAAAGCCGGCGCAGGATGAATTTTTTAATCTCACGTACCACCGGCATACAGAATACAGCCGCCAGCACCAGCCAGAACAGGTTGTTCATGACCGTCAGCCCGATCTGATGATCCCACAGCGGGATACCGCCCATCCCAAACATTGCACCCAAATAGGTTTTCAGCCGGCCCAGGTCGGTAAAATAGAAGATGACCCAGCCCACGACCGCCAAAAACAAAAGGTAGATATGCTGCAAAAAGCGCGGCAGCCTTTGCAGCCGGCTTTCCAAAAAGAGCTTTTCCAACACGATCAACACGCCGAAATAGAGGCCCCAGAGGATAAAATTCCAGCTGGCCCCATGCCAGAACCCGGTCAAAAACCACACCACGGCCAGGTTCAGATATTGATGCTTCCGGTTCCCGCCCAGCGGGATATATACATAATCCCGGAAAAAGCTGCTCAACGAGATATGCCACCGCCGCCAGAATTCCGTCGCAGAGCGGGAGATATACGGATAATTGAAGTTTTCCAGATACCGGAAACCAAACATCCGGCCCAGCCCGATGGCCATATCCGAATAACCGGAAAAATCATAATAGATCTGGATGGTAAACATCACGGCGCCAAACCATGCCGCCCCCACCGTCAGGCCGGACAGGTCGCCATCCATAAAGCTGGATACCAGGCTGCCTGCCGTATTGGCGACCAATACCTTTTTCACCAATCCAATGATAAACCGTCCCAGCCCTTCCGAAAAGGAGAGCAGGTCGGTTTTCCGGTTGCGGATCTCCCGCTCCACATCCACATACCGCACAATCGGCCCGGCGACCAGCTGCGGGTAAAGCGAAAGATAAAGCAGGTACCACGCCGGGTTTTGCTGGGCCTGCGCCTTCCCCTGGTAGACGTCGATCACATAGGAAAGGGTCTGGAAGGTATAAAAAGAGATGCCGATCGGCAGATCGAAAGCAGGTACCTGAAACCCCGTCCCGAACAGCAGGTTCAGGTTTTCCACAAAAAAGCCGCTGTATTTAAAGGTACACAGCAGCCCCAGGTTCAGCAGCAGCGACCCGGTCAGGAATACCCTGGCCCAGGCCCTGCCCCGGAACCGTTCGATCAGCCGGCCATTCATATAATCGAATGCAGCCGAAGTCAGCAGCAGCAATACCCAGACCGGTTCCCCCCATGCGTAAAAGAGGAAGGAGAAGGCAACCAGCACGCTGTTGCGCCAAACGGTATTTTTTGAAATAAAATAGAATATCAGGTTCAGCGGTAAAAACAAATAAATAAACAGCAGATTGGCAAAAACCATCAAACAGGCTCCTAACGAACAAAAAATCCTCTATATCGAACAGGTCCCCCAACGTCCCTTGTCCCAAATTCCTGAAAAAATGCCGGATGCTGGCAATTATATCTATTATACACATTTCCCCTGCAATAATAAATACCTAATTGCTCGAATCGGAAATTTTATCCGCCCGCTTTTCCGGCTGATCCTTCAAAAATCCTTGCATCCCGGCATATTGTCTGTTATGATAAAGATTGCCAAAACGGGCCCCAATGGCTGCCGCTTTGGCAGTTTTCACGATGGTTTGTTTTTTAGGAGGTCCTTTTTGATATGCAGACCCTGGGTTTTTCTTGCGGGTTCCGGGACGGGATCCCGATCGGACTGGGATACCTGTCTGTTTCGTTTACTTTTGGGATGATGGCGGTGGCGCAGGGGCTGCCGGTATGGGCGGCCACCCTCACTTCAATGACCAATTTGACCTCAGCCGGGCAATTTGCCGGCCTTTCGCTGATGGTCACGGGCGGCGGATATATCGAAATGGCGCTCACCCAGCTGGTCATCAACCTGCGTTATGCGCTGATGTCCCTTTCGCTCTCGCAGAAACTGGACAAGACCGTTTCCCTGCTGGACCGGTTCCTGTTCGCCTTCTTTAATACCGATGAAATCTTTGCGGTCGCCAGTGGGAAGCCCTGCGAAGTTGGCAAACGTTACCTGTTCGGGCTTGCGGTCGCCCCGTTCTGGGGATGGAGCATCGGCACCCTTTTGGGCGCCGTCGCAGGCAATATCCTGCCAATCCCGGTGCGGGATGCGCTGGGCATCGCCATTTACGGCATGTTCATTGCCATCATCATCCCGGCCTGCAAGCAATACCGCCCGGTGTTGATCGTCACCCTGTGCGCCTGTATTTTAAGCTGTCTGTTTGCTTTCCTGCCGGTGCTCAACCGGGTTTCCAGCGGTTTTACCATCATCATCTGCGCACTCGTGTCGGCCGGGCTGGGCGCGCTGCTCTTCCCGGTGCAGGAACAGGAAAGGCAGGCGCAGTAAATGGATACAAAAACCATGCTCAGTTATATCGCCGTAATGGCAATCGTCACCTACCTGATCCGCATGCTCCCGCTCACCCTGTTTACCAGGAAGATCGAGAGCCGTTTTGTCCGTTCCTTCCTTTTTTATGTTCCTTACGCTGTGCTGGGCGCAATGACCTTCCCGGCTATTTTTTCTTCTGCCGGCGGCCTGATACCCTCCCTGGCAGGAACAGTGATCGCCTTGATCCTGGCATTCCGCGGGAAAGGGCTGCTGACGGTGGCGCTGTGCGCCTGTGCAGCGGCATTTTTGGCCGGCCTGATCCCGGGACTTTGAGCCGGGTTCCTTTCTGGATACAAAAAAGACCGGGTACAGGGGAAACCCCTGTACCCGGTTTTTTTGAGGCCGGCAGCCTGCGCCGGATCTTACTGGTCTATGTAGATCAGCGGGTCATAAAACTTGCCGTTGACCCGGAGTTCAAAATGCAGATGGTTGCCGGTGGAATTGCCGGTGCTGCCTACTTCAGCGATCTTCTCCCCCTGCTTCACCGTCTGCCCCACCCGGACAAGCAGCCGGCTGTTATGCGCATACAGCGTTTCGACCCCATCTGCATGCTGCAGGATGACGCACCATCCATATTCGCCGTACCATCTGGCCAAAGTGACCTTCCCTTCGGCAGACGCATATACCGGAGTGCCATATGGCGCGGCATAATCGATACCATTATGTCCGGGATAATCATAAAAGTCCGCAGAAAGCCAGCCTCTGTTTTTTAAGGGGTGCCGGAAAGACACCTTCCATACACTGCCATCCGCCGTACGCGAACGCAGTACCTTTGTCCCCCGCTTTACCACACGGTTGATCGGCTGGGCGGCATCGGTCGCTTTCAGCGAAGTGACCTGGACTGCCTGCTGTCCTTCATAAACCACCTGCGCTTCGATGATCTTTTCCCCCATGACCCCTTCGCTGACCAATTCGGTGTACCCTTTATATTGGTTCGGCAGATCAATACAAGTCGTTTCAAACGGGATCTTCCGGGAAACGACCACCGTTTTGGTCACCCGCTCAAACAAACTCTTTGCCGACCAAACCGGCGTCTGTATAAAGATCACGGCTGCCATTGCCGATGCAATTGCCGCAATCCATCGCTTTGATTTTTTTTGTGTCTTCTTTCCTGCTGTCATCCCCTGGTATCCGACCGCAGGTTTCCCCATAAACCAACCTCCTTTTTGTGGGATATGTCCAGTTTAGCCATCATTTATGAACAAACCATGAATAATCCAATTTGTTTACACATCCTTTACGGGATTGGAAAAGCCTGCCTGGGGATCTGGGCGGTTGTTTCCGATACTGGAAATAGGTGGAAAGAAAAAAAATCGCCCCAGCTTATTGAAATCCGTTTCAAATTCCAGTATGATGGGAATATCTTCAAGTCGAAACAGCAATTTTTAGGAGGGGTTCCCATGCCGGAAATCCTGCAGGAAATCAGCAAGCTTCTGCAGCAAGGGCGCGCGCCCGCTATCAAGGAAAAAATCGGGCAGGCGATCCAGGAAGGGATCAGCGCTGAACAAATTTTGAACGAGGGCCTGCTGGCAGGTATGGACGTCATCGGGGAACGTTTCAAAGCAAACAAGGCTTTTATCCCGGAGGTCATGCTGGCTGCCCGCGCTATGAATATGGGGCTTTCTGTTTTGAAGCCGCTTTTGACACAGTCCGGGATGGAAGCCAAAGGGGTCGTTGTGATCGGGACGGTAAAAGGCGACCAGCACGACATTGGGAAAAACCTGGTGCGGATGATGAGGGACGGCAAGGGGCTGAAAGTGATCGATCTCGGGGTGGATGTCCCGGCTGCCAAATACCTGGAAGCCGCCGAACAGAACCATGCGGATATCATTGCCTGTTCCGCCCTGCTCACCACCACCATGAAAGAAATGCAAACCGTCGTGGAATTGGTCAAAGGGTCACCACTGTATGGCAAAGTAAAAATTATGGTCGGCGGCGCGCCGGTGTCACAGGCTTTCTGCGATACGATCGGCGCGGACTGTTATACCCCTGACGCCGCTACCGCAGCCGAAGCCGCGCTCGCCCTCTGCGGTTGAGCGGCGGTATCTTTTTCTCCTGCGTCCCGCAGGAGTTTTTTCAGTCCTCCGGGCGGGGAAATATGTCTGGTTTTTGTCTATATTATGAAAATATTGTTGCAAGCCGCCGGATAAGTGTGTATGATGAGGGTATGAAAATGAGCCGCCGGGACAGAGGCTAATGGGAATGCTTTTGATGCGCTTATATCCTCAGAACAGCCCGGCGGACAGGAGAGGTAATATGCAGGTCGTAATCGTAGGGATCGGGAAAGTCGGCAGTACGGTAGCCGAATATCTTGCTGCCGAAGGGCATGAAGTGACCATTGTGGATAAAAACCCCGCTGTTGTCGAGCGGATGGTGAACAATTTCAATGTGCTGGGGGTCTGCGGGAACGGCGCTTCTGCCGAGGTGCAGAAGGAAGCCGGCATGGCAAAAGCGGATCTTGTGGTGTCGATGACATCATCGGATGAATTCAATATCCTTTGCTGTGTCATCTCCCGCAAAAGCGGCGCGCGGCACACCATCGCCCGGGTGCGCAACCCGGATTATTTCCATCAGATGCCTTTCTTACGCAAAGAACTGGGTATTTCTATGGCGATCAATCCCGAACTGGAGGTCGCTAACGCCATCAGCCGGACGCTTCGCTTCCCCAGCGCGACCAAATTGGAGCTGTTCAGCAAAGGGCGGCTGGAAATGGCGGAGATCACCCTGCCTACCGGCACCATGCTGGAAGGGCTGCCGCTACATAAGCTGCTGCAAAAATTCGGGGGCATCCAGGTGCTGCTGTGCGCCGTCCAGCGGGACGGGCAGGTGACCATCCCGACCGGTGATTTCGTGCTGCATGCCGGGGATCATATCAATATCACAGCTTCCCACGAAAACATGAGCGCATTCTTCAAAAAGCTCGGTATCTATCAGGATCAGGTGAAATCCGTCCTGCTCGTGGGCGGCGGAAAAATCTCATTTTACCTGGCCCGGCAGCTGCTCCAACTGGGGATACATGTCACCATCATTGAACAGGACGAAGCGACCTGCCAGACTTTAAGCGAACTGCTGCCTAAGGCGAATATCCTGCATGGCGACGGCACCGATCAGGAACTGCTGGTCGAGGAAGGTTTGGAACGGATGGACGCCTGCGTTTCGCTGACAGGTATTGATGAGGAAAACATCATTATTTCGATGTTTGCAATGATGAACCATGTCAAAAAGGTAATCACCAAAGTCAACCGTCCGCCGCTTTTTGCAATCATGCGCAGCCTTGGGATCGAAGGGGCGGTTTCCCCCCGTTCGGTCACAGGGGAAATGGTTCTGCGCTATGTGCGCGCGCTGCATAATTCCACCGGTAATAGTGTCCAGACCCTTTATAAGCTGCTGGACGGACGGGTGGAGGCGCTGGAATTCATCGTCGGTGAGAAAGCGCCGTTTATTGGCAAAACCCTTCAGGATCTGCCGTTTAAAAATGGGATCCTTGTCGCGGGCATCATCCGCAACGGCAAACTGATCCACCCGAAAGGCAGCGATGTTTTGCTTGCCGGCGACCTGGTCGTGGTCGTCACGACCATTACTGGCCTGCGGGATCTCAGCGATACATTAGCGGAGGATTGAATACAGTATGAATTATCCGATGGTGTTTTATATTATCGGCAATCTTTTGAAGGTGGAGGCTGGGCTGTTGTTGCTGCCTTCCCTCGTGGCCGTTGTTTACCAGGATGACACCCTGCACGCTTTCGCGATTACCATCCTGCTGCTGCTCCTGATCGGGGTTCCCCTCTCCTGGAAGCGCCCGCAGAAATCCGCTGTTTATGCGCGTGAAGGGTTCTTTATTGTGGGCGTATCCTGGTTTTTGCTCTCGCTGTTCGGCGCGCTCCCTTTCTTCATTTCCAGGGATATCCCGCATTTTGTAGACGCCTTTTTTGAAACGGTTTCAGGTTTTACCACGACCGGGGCAAGCATCCTCACCAATGTGGAAGAAATGTGCAACAGCATGCTGTTCTGGCGCAGTTTTACCCACTGGGTAGGCGGTATGGGGGTTTTGGTCTTTGTGCTGGCCATCCTTCCCCAGGCGGACGCCCAAACTCTGCAGATCATGAAAGCGGAAGTGCCCGGTCCCACCTGCGGCAAGCTGGTATCCAAAGTGCGTCATACCGCGCTGATTCTCTACGGTATTTATCTGGCAATGACCTTGCTGCTGATCTTGCTGCTTGTTGCCGGCGGCATGCCGCTTTTTGACAGCATGCTGCACGCTTTTGGGACAGCCGGTACCGGCGGGTTCGGCATCAAGGCAACCAGCGTCGGCTATTATAATTCCGCCTATCTGGACGGCGTAATCGGCGTATTCATGATCCTGTTCGGGGCCAACTTCAACCTCTACTACCTTTTGCTGCTCGGCAAATTCCGCGAAGCGGCAAAAAGCGAAGAGCTGCATTGGTACCTGGGCATCATCACCGCGGCGGTTGCGCTGATCACGCTGAATATCCTGCCGCTTTTCAGCGGCGACCTGCTCAAAAGCTTCCGCTACGCCTTTTTCCAAGTTT
>CALXGW010000058.1 GCA_944387965.1 uncultured Anaerotruncus sp.
CGGCTTGCCGGTGACCGCGCGCACCGAAAGCGCCGCGCCGCCGCGGGTATCGCCGTCGAGTTTCGTTAGGATGACCCCGTCGATCCCCAGCGTTTCATTGAACTTCTCCGCTACATTCACCGCGTCCTGGCCCACCATCGAGTCAATGACCAGCAAAATCTCATGCGGCGAAACCGTCTTTTTTATGTTGGAAAGTTCTTCCATCAGCGTTTCGTCGATATGCAGCCGGCCGGCGGTATCGAGGATCACCAGGTCGTTGCCGTAATCCTTCGCATGCGCGACCGCTTTTTTGGCGATCTCCACCGGGTCGCCCTGCCCCATTTCAAACACCGGCACGCCTGCTTTTTCCCCGACCACCTTCAGCTGGTCGATTGCAGCCGGGCGGTAGACGTCGCAGGCCACTAGCAGCGGGCGTTTGCCCTGCCCTTTGAAGTGCAGCGCCAGCTTGGCCGAATGGGTCGTTTTACCGGAGCCCCGCAAACCGCACCTCATAACGATCGTCGGGGGCTTGCTCTGGAAATTAAGCCGCGCGTTTTCGGTCCCCATCAGCGCGGTCAGTTCATCATTTACAATTTTAATGACCATCTGGGCGGGCGTCAGGCTTTCGAGCACCTCGTCGCCGACCGCTTTTGCAGTGACGTTCGCTACAAATTCCTTGACGACCTTATAGTTGACGTCCGCCTCCAGCAGCGCCAGCCGGACTTCCCGCATGGCTTCCTTGATATCGCTCTCTTTGAGTTTGCCTTTGTTGCGCATCCGTTTGAATACGGCCGAAAGCTTATCCGATAATCCCTCAAACGCCATCTGCATCCACCACCCTTCTGCCCTGATCCATCATTCGTTGATCGTCTGCGCGATCTGTATGATCTCCGCCGCGCACCGGTTGATATCCCGCGAAAGCCCGATGCGGTTATTGAGTTCCGAAATTTCGCGCGCATCCTTCACAATCTGGTCCAAACCGGCCTGGATCTGGCGGAACCGCTTTGCCAGCCCCAGCCGCGCTTCCAAATCCAGCAGGATCCCTTCCGCCCGCTTGATCGAATCCCGGACCCCCTGCCGGCTGATCCCGGACGGGCCGGCGATCTCTGCCAGGGAGAGGTCCTCATTATAATAAAGTTCGATCACATCGCGCTGTTTCGGGGTCAGCATATCCCCATAAAAATCAAGCAGCAGCGAAATCTCCAAATTTTTGGCCACTTCTCTAACCCCCATATGTAAAGCAAGTGCCTTTACACGTTTCCTCCTTTGCTATTATACTGGCGGTATTCCTGATTGTCAAGCTTTTTTTCTTTACACCACCCGACAAATTTCGCGTATCCGCTGCCGCGCCCCCTGGGCAGCCACACGATGCAGCAAATTTTCACAGGAAGATGGCTTTGTCCATAAAATCCACAAGATTTTCTAAAAAAAGCTGGTATAATACCCATAGGCGTTACTTGCCGCATCCTGCCGGACTTGCCCGGCAGCGGGCATTTGATTTGTTTAAAAAGGAGGAACCTTTATGAATATCAAGCAGAACCTGATTGAATTGGTGGGCAATACGCCGCTTGTTTATCTCACCAATTATATGCAGCAAAAAAATTGCCCTGCAAAAATCGCAGCCAAACTGGAGTATTTCAACCCGCTCGGCTCGGTCAAGGACCGCGCCGCCGTTTCGATGATTACCGACGCCGAACAGCGCGGGCTGCTGCGTCCGGGCGGCGTCATCATCGAACCGACCTCCGGCAATACCGGCATCGGGCTGGCGTTTGCCAGCGCCGTCAAAGGCTACCGCCTGATCCTCACCATGCCGGAAACCATGAGCCAGGAACGCCGGATGCTGCTGGCTGCGCTGGGCGCCGAATTGGTGCTCACCGAAGGGAAGCTGGGGATGCAGGGGGCAGTCGACCGGGCAAATGAGCTGGCAGCTGCAATCCCTGGATCGTTTATCCCCCAGCAGTTTGAAAACCCAGCCAATCCGGCGGCGCATAAAACCACAGCGGAAGAGATTTGGCGGGATACCGATGGGAAGATCGACCTTTTCGTCGCCTGCTTCGGCACCGGCGGCACCGTTTGCGGCGTCGGGCGTATCCTGCATGAAAAGAACCCAAATATCCGGGTAGCCGGGGTGGAACCGTATGAATCCCCGCTGGTGACCCAGGGCAAAGCCGGGCCGCACGGTATCCAGGGGATCGGGGCTAATTTCGTCCCCAAAAACCTTGACCGCACGGTGGTGGACCAGTTCCTGACCGTTAAAACCCAGGATGCGATCGAAACCGCCCGCGCCGTTGCAAAATCGGACGGGCTGCTGGTCGGCATCAGTTCCGGCGCTGCGATCTGCGCCGCAACACAGCTTGCCGCCCTGCCGGAAAACGCAGGCAAGCTGATCGTAGCCTTGCTGCCCGATTCGGGGGAGCGCTACCTTTCGGCAGGGCTTTATCAAAAATCGGAATAACCCGCATATATGCGGCATATAAATGGAGGAATCAAAATGTCTGAAACACAAAACCAGCCTGTCATCCCAACCCCGGAGCCGGAAAACGCAGCGAATCCTGCGGAAAATACCGCTGCCGGGGCAGCAGCAGCCGCGCCTGCGGAAGACATGCCCTCGGCCGCGCCTGCTCAAAAATTCCAGAACGCAGGCGCCCGGATCATGATGCGGGTGCATATCGCCCTTTTGGTCTTCACTGTCCTGTTTATTGCATTGCAGCTCTACTTTATGGTCATGACCGGTATCCAGCAGGGATTCATGCTTTCACTGCTTTATAACCTGCCGAGCATCATGCTGTTCCTGCTGATGTTTGTTGGGGTTTCCTATCTGTTCCGCTTTTTTGCCGAACTGCTGGAACTGCTTTCCAAAAAATAATTGGTTTGCCGGCCTGACCGGCAGCCGGACAGAAAACCGGCCGTCCCAATCCTGGGACGGCCGGTTTTTTTGATATCCATTCATTTTTTCGCAGGGGTCAGGTTTCTTCCTCCAGCGGCATACATTCCTCCGGCGGGACTGGGAAAGCCGCATGTTCACCCAGCCAGTTGAGCAGATGCTCCCAAACCTGCTCCCGGTTGATCTCGCCAAGCATTTCGTGCCTGCCGCCGTCATACAGCGTCAGTTCCACATCGGAAAGCCCCGCTTTGACATACCGCTGGTATACCTGCGTCGGCCCTTTGCCATAATTGCCGACCGGGTCCTCTGTCCCGGAAAAGATCAGCACCGGCAAATCCTTCGGCGTCCCGTCGAAGCAGCGGCTCTGGTTTGCCATATCCACCAGCGTAAACAGGTCGCGGAATGCCGCCGACGTAAACACGAACCCGCATTTCGGGTCGTCGATATACTGGCGTACCCATTCGCTGCTGCGCGAAAGCCAGTCGGAATGGGTCTTCGCCGGTCGGAAATGGTCGTTGTAATGGGCAAAAACCAGCTTATTCAGTTCCCGGTCGACCGCTTTCGGACCGTTTTTCTTGATCGAACGCGCAGCCATCCGCTGGGCAAGATCCAGCATCCAGCCGCCCCGCCCTGTCCCGGAAAGGAGCAGCCCCTGGAGCGAACGGGGATACTTTGCAGCATACAGCCGCGCAATGAACGAACCCATGCTGTGCCCCAAAAGGAACCGGGGAAGTTCCCCCGGCACTTCTGTTTTCACAATCTTATAGAATTTATACTGGTCCTCGATCAGCGTCTTCCAACCGTCTTCCTCGCCGAAAAAGCCCAATTCCCCTTCGTTGGCAGACCGCCCATGCCCGATATGGTCAATCCCACAGGCCGCATACCCCTTCTGCGCCAAAAAGCGCATGAATTCATGGTACCGGCCCATGTGTTCGGACATACCATGGCAAATTTGCACCACCCCTTCCGGTTCTTTCCCCGGCAGGTAGACCCAGCCATAGATTTGCCCTTTCCCGTTCGTGCTTTGAAATACAATCTGCCTCACCGTCAGATTCACGATTATCCCATCCTTTTCCCCATATCCCGCGGCCTTTCCGTCACATTTTGGAAAATGCCTCGAATGAATCCTTCCAAAGCTGGTATTCCCGCTCAATCACTTCGCGCAGTTCCCCTTCCTCAGTCACTGTGAAGAAGCGCATATTCGGGATCGTGTTCCACATATGCACCAGGATAGAGGTTTCGTCCTTCGGGATACCGGTGATCGCATTGACAACATGGTTTTCGCGCATAAAATGTACGATCGCCGCTTCCGGGTTGTCCGAAAACTCCACCGACATCTGGGCGTCATATTCCCTGGCTACTTCAAACAGGTGTTCCAGGGCCTGCGGATTGATCTGTGCGCCGTCCCGCATCACGCTCAGCACCAGCAGCCGGGTTTTGGAAAGTTCTGAGATCACGCTGGCTGCCTTGATGATCCGGCTGCATGTGAACTGGTCTGTTACCAACACCAAAGTGGTATAAAGCGTACGGTTCTCCTTCATGATTTGCTCCTTTATTGTCCCCTGCAGCGCTTGAAAACAGCGGCAGGCTGGTTGGTAAATCCTGGAATCGGCTGCAATAGAGCCATTGCCAGGCGTCATGTCGATCCATTACAGGGCTATAAGCCGTTTTGCCAACAGCTGCTTTGCGGTATGATGCCATCGCCCATTGAGGCAAAAACGCTCCCACCGGCATATTTTGCAGCACAACCGCCACAGGGCAACAGCTTTTGGCATATGGATGCGATGCGCCAAAAGCTGCGCAGCGCATCGCCCTGGCCATAAGATAGGTATAATAACTTTTATAGTTATTATACCATGAGCGCCATGCGCGAATGGTATAATTGGCCATCGGGGCGGGAGCGGAGCATAGAATGCGCAGCGCATCGCCCTGGCCATATAAAGGTATAATAACTGTTTACAGTTATTATACCATGGATTCTCTGTGGTTTCTACATGCAATTGTGAACAGGTTTTTTTGATTTATTAAATTTTCTTTCCCTATCCACACTTTCCGCGTCCCCTGGCAACCGGCCTGCCGGGTTATTGAAAATGTGGGTTGATCTGCTGAAATACGGGCATCCTGCGCCCAGCGGGCCAATGGCGGGCAAAACAAAAACGCGACTGCATTTGCAGTCGCGTCAAAAGATTGGTTGGCTAAGGCTGATCAGACCTTACTGTTTAAACTGACTTTCTCAGGAGGAGGGGAGCGGACCCTAATCGCTTCCCTGAACTGTCTTTATTATATCCCGCTTCCGCCTGAAAATCCTCCTTTTTAAATTACAAAGCGGTTACAATATGGTAACAATCGTCCCATAAAAATGACAGAATGGTAACACTTTGCCATGTTACCCTAACTGATATAATCTTCAATCAGGGCGGTCAGCTTTTCATAATTTTCCACCCGGATGCCGCGTTCCAGCTCTTTCTGGTCATATTCAGGGAGCGTCTTGATATAAACGTCAAAGACCATTTCCGGCTGCACCAAATCGTCGGTAAAAACTGCCAGTTTTCCTTCATAGGCGCGCAGCAGATATGGCCAGGAGGAACTTTCCTGCACGGAAATCTGGGAGGAAGAACTGCTGGAAGAGGATTCTGCCAGCTGCGGTGTTTTTTCCGGGGCGGAATATGCCGCCAGGAAAATCAGCAGGATCAATATGACCGTCCCGCCCAATGTAAGTAAAACTGCATTACGCATCGGTATCCCCCATTTTCATCATTGCATTCGTTGCCAAAATCTTTTACAATAGCATTGGCCGCAAAAAGGCAAAATATTCATATTCCTTTCTTTTGCCGGGCGGTAAATTTCGTTTAAAAAATGGTAACACTTTAGAATGGAAATATGGTATAATAACCGTTATACGGTTATTATACCTTTATATGGCCAGGGCGATACGCTGGCTGCGCCTGCTCCCGCCCCTATGGCCAATGATACTCTGAGCATAAAGTGCTCATCGTATCATTAACCGTTATACGGTTATTATACCTTTATATGGCCAGGGCGATACGCTGGCTGTGCCTGCTCCCGCCCCCATGGCCAATGATACCTCTCTGTGTGGATGGGGCGATATGCGCCACAGCATACCTGCAGACGCAGCCCTGATCGGATTGGGTTTGACCCTTGCCGCATGGGAAGCGGCAAATGGTTTGGATAGCCACGGCCGTTCGGCCGCCATTTTTTCTGTACTGCTGCCATATTATGCAGGCGGCGCAGATTTTGCGAAAACCGATTTCCTTTTTTGGCGGATTTAAGGAGGATACGATTCTATGGGATCTCACAAAAAACGCTCAGTGGGCAGCCGGATCGGCGCTGTCTTTGCAAATATCGGCCGGGTGATCGCCGCTCTTATCATGGTGGGGATCATTACCGGCTGTATCATTGCAGCAGTGCTGACCGTCTATATCCTGCGTTATATCAATGCGGATGAACAGATCTCACTAGACAACCTGGATATGCAGTACACCACCATCATCTATGCGCAAAGCAAAGAAACCGGCGAATATGAGGAATTGCAGCGGCTGCAAACCGCTGTAAACCGGATCTGGGTGGATTATGACGATATCCCGCAGTATATGAAGGACGCCACCATTGCCATTGAGGATAAGCGCTTTTGGGAGCATAACGGGGTGGACTGGAAACGTACCTTCGGCGCCTTTGTCAATATGTTTATCCCGATCTACAGCGGGACACAGGGCGGTTCCACCATCCATCAGCAGCTGATTAAGAATATCACCGGCGATAACGAGGTGCGGATCGAACGCAAAGTACAGGAAATCTTCCGGGCGCTCAATTTGAATAAGCGTTATTCCAAAGAACAGGTGCTGGAAGCTTATCTCAACACCATTTTCTTTTCCAACCAGTCCTACGGCGTCCAGGCTGCCGCCAATACCTATTTCGGCAAGGATGTCAGTGAACTTTCTCTGGCGGAATGTGCCTCGATCATTGGTATCACCAATGCGCCGACTGCTTATAACCCTTTTTTGTATCCGGAAAACAATAAAAAGCGTCAGGAGCAGATCCTGTTTGAGATGCATGACCAGGGTATGATTACCGATGAGGAATATGAGGACGCCGTCAATGAAAAACTCGTATTCCAGACGGAGATCGTGCAGGAGCGCATCGCCCCTGTTTACAGCTATTTTGTTGACCATGTGATCGAAGAGGTCATTGACGACCTGGTGGAAGAAAAGGGTTATACCTATGAACGCGCCCAGCAGATGGTCAACAGCGAAGGGCTGCGCATCTATGCCACGGTTGATACCCAAATGCAGGATTACGTCACAGAATATTATAGTGACGTCAGCAATTTCCCGCCGGTTGGGAACGCAGAATATCCGCAATCCGCCTGTGTGATCACCGACACCAACGGTAAAATCCTTGCGCTGGCCGGTGGGATCGGCGAAAAGAAGGGGCTGCGTGAATTCAGCCGCGCCACCCAGGCGCTCCGGCAATGCGGTTCTTCGATCAAGCCGATCGCTGCGTATCTGCAGGCGATTGAAAATGACGTCGCCACCTGGTCGACCATGTATGAAGACGGTCCCATCCAGCTGAACGGGGAATCCTGGCCGGTCAACCATTATGGCAAATATTTGGGCCCGATCACCATTGATGAAGCCATCCAGCGGTCCACCAATACCATCCCGGTTAAACTGGTGGAACTGCTTACCCCGCGCCGGGTATTTGATTTCCTGCATGACAAACTCGGAATGGAGAGCCTTGTTGACCGCAAGGTGGTAAACGGGCAGGTCCTCACCGATGTGGATATCTTCCCGATGGCTTTGGGCGGCCTGACCATGGGCATTTCGCCGCTTGAGATGGCCGGCGCTTATCAGATTTATGCAAACGGCGGCTATTACACCGAACCATATGCCTATACCACCGTCACCGATGCTGACGGCAATGTGATCCTGGAAAAAGATACTACCCCGCGCCGGGTAATTTCCGCTGAAACTGCAACGATTGTCAACAAGCTGATGCAGCGGGTCGTCTACGGGCCTTACGGGACCGGTTCCGGCGCACGTTTCCAGCAGACGCCAGGTATCACGGTAGCGGGCAAGACCGGTACCACCGATGAAGATAAGGACCAATGGTTCATGGGGATCACCCCGTATTATGTTACGGCGATTTGGCTGGGCTTTGATGAACCGGAGCGGATCATTTACGGAAATTATCCGCCGCCGCTGATTTATCGCCAGATCATGGAACCGCTGCACCAGGGGCTGGAGCCGAAAGATTTTCCCATCTGGGGAGAAGTGGTGCAGGAAACCTACTGCACCGAGAGCGGTGATCTGGCCGGCGACGACTGCACCTCCACGGCTGTGGGATGGTATAAAAAATCTTATCTGCCCGGTACCTGTACGATCGCACATGGTACGGAATCTATCGACCTGGACGAAGAGGACGGCGGCAACCGCAGCGAATCCGGCCTGCGTTTGCCGGGCAGCCGGAATGATGATGAGGATGACGATGATAGCCCGCGGGTCATCGAAAATGACGACTGACCCGCACAGGATCTGAGCCAATAAAAAATACTTTCAGAGTCATACTGCACCTCATTTGTCAGGCGGCATCATATGCCAACGGCGAGCGGGGTGCAGTTCCTGTTTCCTGGGGGCACAGCTGCCAGCGGTGCGGTGTTGACAGCCACTCTTGAAATGGCCTGGAAAAGCGAATATAATATAGCTTGATGGGTATCCAACATATTTGTGGAGGGACACTATGGAATATATCACCGCACAGCAAGCGGCACAAAAATGGGGTATCCCCGAATATTTGATCCAACAATACTGTATATGCGGGCGGATTGAAGGGGCTAAGGAAGCCAGCGGCTGGGTGATCCCTGCCGATACGCCGAATCCTTTGGGCGGGCAGCCGTCCGGGGAAACCGCTGCCCCGGAAAAGCTGCCTGCGCCGCAAGCGCTGTCCCATCTGACGCCCATGCCCCTGATGAATGCAGCGTTTCCATTGGGGCATTGTATGGAATATTTGGAAGGGATCGAAGATGCCCGGCTGCGGGATATCGCCCGGGCGGAATATTACTATTTCAGCGGCCGGGCGGAGGAAGCAGCCCAGGCGGCCGAACTCTACCTGACCCATCAGGAATTGGCCCTGCGGCTCTCTGCCTGCCTGATCTACGCTTACGCCAACCTTTCCCTCGGGCGTATCCAGCAGGCACGGTATGCTTTGGCGGAGGTACACAATATTCTCGCTGCGGCGGATGAAAAAATGCCGCTGCAGCTGCGGGCATCCGCAGTTTTTATCGCCACTACCGCCTCTGTATTGCTCCATCTTCCCTTGCCAGAAACCATTGGCCCTTTGCAGGATTATATCCGGCTTTTGCCGCCGGGGCTGCGGATGTTTGCCCTTTATGTACAGGCCCATCAGACCTATCTGCAGGGGGAGTATGGAAAAAGCATCGGCATTGTGGAAACTGCATTTGCCATGCAGGCTGAAATCTTTCCCATTCCCGCGATCTATATGCATCTGGTCGCCGTGATGGATCATATGAGCCTCAAGCAGTCAGAACAGGCCCAATCCCATCTGCTCAAGGCATGGGAACTGGCAAGGCCGGATGACCTGATCGAAGGGTTCGGCGAACATCACGGGCTGTTGGGCGGGATGCTCGAGGCAGTCATCAAAAAGGACTGGCCAGAGGATTTCCGACGGATCATTGCCATCACCTACCGGTTTTCCGCCGGGTGGCGCAAGATACATAACCCATATACCGGCCACGATGTGGCTGACAACCTGACAACCACCGAATTTGCCACCGCCATGCTGGCGGCCCGTGGCTGTACCAATCAGGAAATTGCCGACCATCTGGGGATTTCGCCCAATACCGTCAAGCAATACATCTCCGTCACCCTGCAAAAACTAAATATCAAGCACCGGAAAGACCTGAAACAATACATGCTGCATTGAAAGGCTATGCCCACAGGATTTTGTGGGCATAGCCTTTTTTTATGCAAAAACGGGTGATTTCAAAGGAATCGGAACGTGTTATATTTAAATCAAAGTTTACAATTGTGACCCGTGTCGGCCTTACTGTGGGAGGGAAATGGGATGGAAGAAACCAGGCGGTATGAATTTGAAGGGCTCATATTGGAAATCCCGCTGCGCTATGATGAACTTTCCCACATGTATATCGAAGAATACCCGGATTTTATTGAAAATCCGGTCTATACCCCCGAGGGCTGCCCGGTCCTGTTTGCCGGGGAAGATGCTTGCCCCCATGCGCAGCCTGCCGAAGGGGACGACTGCCCCGACTGCGGCTCCTGCCGTTTTTTCCGTCCTGCCGGCCCTCATACCTGGTTTGGGGTGTGCGGGCATGAAAAAAAGCGGCGCAGCCATTGCCCTGATATGCCGACATGACCATCTCCGGGCTTTTCCTGGGACAAAAACGATAAAAGGAGGGGGACGGCCCTGTGCAAATCCTGGTTTATCTGTATGACCCGGTGGAACAAGCCAGCCTGTGCCACATGCTCCGGGCCTGGGCGGAACTTTCCTGCGTTGCAATGGATATTGCCATCATGCAGGCGCCCGCACCGCCGCAGGCGCAGTCGATCATTTTTTGGGACCTGGACAGCCCATACCCCCCGCCGGTTCTCCAGGATGCAGGATGCGCTCTTTTTCTTTGCTCACGGGATCCCCAGCGGGCAATCGACAGCTATTCTTACCATCCTACAGGATTTCTCACCAAGCCATTTTCAATGGATAAACTGTGGGATGCGATGCAGCGGTGTGCCAGCCTTTGGTTTTCCTCCCTGAAACGTCTGGAAATTCTCAGCGACCGCCTGCGGATCGGCATCCCTTTTAAAAACCTGATTTGGGCGGAGGGTACCCGCCGTGGCTGCCTGATCCATACGTCCCATCAATGCCTGTCAGCCCGGGAACCGCTTTACCAGCTGGAGCAGCGCCTGCCGGCCACAATTTTTACCCGGTGTCAGCGCAGTTTTGTGGTAAACCTGAGCTATGTGCAGGAAATCACCGGGAACAGCCTGTTTTTAAACGATGGCACTGAGATTTCATTGGGCCGCGGGAACAAATCCAGCGTTTTGGAAGCGTATCAACAGTTCTGCCGGCTGCGATACAGCCAATGACCCCTCCCCCAGCGAAAAAACAGAAAGGAGGTAGGCAGCCATATGCCGGAATTATCCATCGCAATCTGTGATGACCTGGAGGCCGAACGGATCAGCCTGGCCAGGATGATTAAATCCTATGCCCAGGCACATGGGCAATCAATTCACCTGCAGTTTTATTCCAGCGGGGAAAACCTGTTGGCTGCCCTGCAAGGGTCAAATTCCATCCATCTGCTTTTTCTGGATATCTATATGCCCGGCTTATCCGGTGTGGAAACCGCCCGGCGTATCCGGGCCATGGGCAATGACCTGTCAATCATTTTTGCGACCACCAGCCAAGATCATGGATTGGACAGCTTTGAGGTACGCGCTTCCGATTATTTGGTAAAACCCTTCCGGCATGAGGATGTAGCCGCCTGCCTGGACTGGTTTTTCTCCCACATCCCGGAACCGCTCCGGCTGTTATCTGTTTATTCCGAGGGGGAATGGCAAAAACTGCCGCTTTCTTCCATTTATTATATCGATGTATACGATCATCAATCCCGTATCCATACCCCCCGTGGGATGCTGATTACCCGCCGGGGCTTGGACGACCTGGAAACCGCAATCGACAGCCAGGATTTTTTGCGCTGCCACCGCAGCTTTTTGGTCAACCTGAACCATGTGACAGGTATCGAAGGCAACGATTTCCAGATGACGGATAATACGCTGGTACCGATCAGTTCAGCCAATCTGGCCCGTATCCGCAGCCAGTTTATCGACTGGACATACATAAAGGCATGGTCACAGACATGAAACTATCCGGTATGATTTTAGTGCCCCTGGTTGCCGCAGGGATACTCATATGGTTGATATGGCAGTTGTTCCGGCTGAAAAGTACCCTGCGCCTGGAAAAAGAGGAAAACCGCCACCTGCGCGGCTTTCTGCAAGTAAGTTCCCAACTGGCACAGGACAACCTGGAACAGCTGCGTCAACTGCGCCATGATTTACGTCACTATCTTATGCTATCGGATTCTGCTGGGATGCCGGGGGCTGATTTTCTGCAGGATGCGCTGGCATCTGGGCCTGCTGCGTCCAACAGGGAAAATTGGGCTATTCGCACCCTGGAAAAGCATTACCTGGAACAGGCGAAAGCGCTTGGGTTCCAGGCGGATCTGCGGATCGACCTGTGTACGGCCTGGGAGGATGCGATTCCCGATCTCTGCTTAGTATTGAGTAACCTGCTGGAAAACAGCATGGAAGCCCTCCAGCGGGAAGGCAGTGGATGGGTACGTGTGCGGAGCATCTGTACGCCGGGGTACCTATCCCTGGTGGTGGGCAACACATGTACGCAGCCGCTCCATTCGTTTAATGGCCGCTACCTTTCCAGCAAGGCCCCGGGCCGCTTTGGGATCGGGCTTTCCACCGTCCGGAGGGTGGCCGAACATTATGACGGGCAGGCAGAATTTTCCTATGAAAACGGCGAATTTCGTGCTTCTGTCTTCCTTCTGCGGCCAACAGCAGCTGTATCTGTCTGTGCCGCTGAAAAAGCGGTGGAATCATAAGCGGTTGCAACAATTCCCTGTTAAACGGATGGTTTGAATCGGCCCTATAAGAACCGCGCCCCTATGGCTGGCCTCTTTAAGAAAATACGGAATGGATTTGACAATCTCATTTTTATTTCTGGCAGCCCCTTACTCAGGGGCTGCTTTTATTACTGCGCAAAAAATACGCCGCCTTGCTCTGGCAAGGCGGCGTATCGAAGTTACAGGCAGCAGGCGCTTATTCCTCGTCTTCCTCTTCCGGCATATCCCAGTTATGGTAGACGTTCTGCACATCGTCGTTTTCATCGAACATATCCAGCAGCTTTTCCATCTTCTGCACCAGCTCCGGGTCGGTGATCTGCGTCTTGGTCATCGGGATATACTCCACCTCGGCGGAATCATACACATATCCCATCTCCTGCAGCTTGGCAGCCACCTTGGAAACGTCGTTCGGTTCGGTGCAGATGCTGATCATCTCGTCCTCATAATTATAATCGGTCGCACCCGCTTCGAATGCATCTTCCATCGCTTTTTCCTCGTCGATGGCATTGTCCTCATTGCTGATATAGATCATCCCTTTGCGTTCGAACAGGAAGGATACGCTTCCGTTCTGGCCGAGGTTGCCGCCGCATTTGTCGAAATAATGGCGCAGGTCGCCTGCGGTACGGTTGCGGTTGTCGGTGAGGGTTTCCACCACGACCGCCACCCCCGACGGGCCATAGCCCTCATAGGTGATCTCCTCGTAATTTTCCTTGCTCTCGCCGGCTTTTTTCAGCAGGCGGTCGATATTGTCGTTCGGCACGTTATTCGCTTTCGCTTTGGCAATCAGCGCAGCCAGCCGGCTGTTGTTGTTCGGGTCGGACCCGCCTTCCCGCGCAGCGACAGTGATCTCACGGCCAATCTTGGTAAAAATTTTCGCTTTGGCCCCATCGGTCTTTTCTTTTTTCCGTTTGATATTTGCCCATTTGGAATGTCCGGACATATTGCTCCAACCTTTCTATTGCTTTGCTATCAATCAAATTTTTCCGAAGTTTGCTTGCGGATCATCGTCCCCTGTGGTAACGGGTGTGCATACGGGATAAAATATCGCCGCATTGGATGGCATGCACGTTCCACTTCGCCCACCTCCGGATCTAAAATGGTCTTGATCTCCAGCGGGACAGGCTCCCGCCCCGGGAGCATCGCCTCCGCCATATCCCCCTGGGAAAACGGGTTGCGCTCACTGAGTTCAAGCATGCCGTTTTCCCAATTTTCAACCACGCCGATAATATCCCAAGTCCGGATATACCCGGAATCCTTCCCATACTGGTCGGGACGTCCAAAATAAAATCCGGTGGAATAAGCGCGGTGGCTCACCTTGCAAACTTCCTGTTTGGCCCATTCAGGCGCTGCATAATGCGCCGGGTCGCTGCGGTAGGCATCCAATGCCCCCCGGTAAGCGCTGGTCACCGACGCCACATAATAAGCCGATTTCGCGCGTCCTTCAATCTTCAGCGAAGAAACACCCGCTTCAGCCAGCTTGTCGATATGCTCCAACATACATAAATCTTTTGCATTAAGGATGTAGCTGCCCTTTTCATCCTCAAAAACCGGCAGGTACAGTCCCGGCCGTTTTTCTTCCATCAGGCTGTATTTCCACCTGCACGGCTGGGCACATTCCCCCCGGTTGGCATCCCGCCCGGTCAGATAGCTGCTGATCAGGCACCGCCCGGAAAAGGACATGCACATCGCCCCATGTACGAACGCTTCCAGTTCCAGGCCGGGCGATGTGTGCGCCCGGATGTACCGGATATCTTCCAGCGACAGTTCCCTTGCCAGGACCACCCGCGCCGCGCCCAGCCGGTACAATTCCTCCGCAGTCAAATAATTGACCACGCCGGCCTGGGTCGAGATATGTACCGGCACCCCGGCGACCAGCCGTTTTGCCAGCATCAATATCCCGATATCCGCCACGATCAGGGCGTCTACACCCGCATCCCGGGCCATCTCCAAAAATTCCGGCAGCTGCGCTGCTTGTGCATTCGTCGGCAGCGTATTGCAGGTCAAATAGACCCGCACCCCTTTCGCATGTGCATACTGCACTGCGCTGCGCAGCCCTGCTTCATCAAAATTTGCAGGGGCTGCGCGCATCCCAAACATCTGCCCGCCCAGGTAAACCGCGTCCGCTCCATAGCGGACAGCGGCTTCCAGACGTTCCCGGTCCCCGGCCGGGCATAACAGTTCCGGTATCTGCAAAATCAGAAATCCCCTTATCTCATTCAGGTCGCAACTTCTTCAGCCGCGTCGGTGCCATGCACCTTGCCGTTCTGTGCTGCGATCGCCACATTCTGGTCATGCTCGGCCAAAGTGGTCGCATAGTAGTAGTTCCCCGCTTCGTCGGTCACAAAGAACAGGTAGTTGGTCTGTTCCGGATTCAGCGCGGCCTCGATCGCATCCAGGCCGGGGTTGCAGACCGGCCCGACCGGCAGGCCCGCGCACACATAGGTGTTATATGCGTCATACATATCCTGGTTCGGGTCGACGGCGTCCGGGTTTGCTTCCTTATCCACTGCATCCGGCAGGAACGGCTTGATATAGTTGTTGACATAATCCCTCGTGACATCCGACTGCAGCTGCGGCAGGCCGCTGCCTTCCGCCAAACGGTTGTGGAATACCGAGGATACCTTGCCCATTTCTTCCGGGTCGCCCGCTTCCCGCTGGATGATCGACGCCAGGGTAATGGTTTCATCCAGTGTCAGGCCCATCTGTTCCATCTTTTCCAGCATCTCGTCGGTGATCCGGTTATTGAAGTTGCTGAAGAATTTCAGCGCAACCCCTTCCGGGCTGGTCCCCTTATAGAAAATATAGGTGTCCGGGAAGAAATAGCCTTCCCAGCGGCGGAAACGGTCGGGCGTATCCGGCACCTGCTGCAGGAAATCATATTCCCAGGAAAATTCCCCGGCATCCAGGTAATCCAGCAGCTCCTGCGCATCGCAGACCCCTTCGCTTTCCAGCTTGTCCGCAATCTCGCTGAGGGTCATGCCCTCATAGAACATCAGCGTCACTTCCTCCTGCGGCTTATTGCTGCCCGAACGGAAATGGTTGATGATCTCATCATAACTCATGTTTTTATTTAAAATATATTCGCCGGGGATAAAATTATCCTCCTGCTTTTTGAACATGGTATACAACTGAAAGGTCAGCGGCTGCGAAATAATCCCCTCATCCTGGAGCATGCTGGCCGTTTCTGAAAGCGAAAGCCCATCCGGCAGTTCAAATTCCACTTCGCCTTCCGGTTTATTGAGCCCGAACAGGTCGCTTGCAGATTCGAGCGCAAACATAGCCAGAAAAACAGATACCGCCAGCACGATCAACAGGGCGATCAATGCTTTGATCCATCTGCCGGCCCCGCTTGGCGTCCGCTCGTCGTCCATATCGTCGTCGCCGCGTCCGCCGCGGCCACCTCGGCCACCGCCACCCGATCCCTGTGGGAGCGGCGCACGGCCGCCGGAAGTTTCATAAAACGCCCGGTCGTCGATATTGACATGGAAATTGCGCTTTTTTTCCTGCTGCGCCCGTATCGCGGCCTGCCCGCTATAACGCGGTTCCGCCGCCTGCGGCTGCAGGCGGGCAGGCTGGCTGCGGCGCTGGCTTTCCCCCTGGTAGCCGGCCTGCTGCGCCGGACGCTGTGCCTGTTGCGGTGGGCGCTGTGCCTGCGGTGCTGGACGCTGTGCCTGCGGTGCAGATGCCGCTGCGCGCGGCACGCTGCCGGATACCATATGCCTTTGGGCGTCTTTATCGTAATCAAATGCCTGCCTGCGCACCGGCGGGGTTTCTTCCGGCTGCACATCATCCAATTTGAAATTATGGATCAAACTTTCAAACTCATCGTTTTTGCTCATATGTCCTCCTTATCCGTCTATGATACTTCCCAAACAGGAAGGACGCAAATGATCAATAGCCAATATACAATATATAATACCTCAAATCGGCCCAATAATCAAATATTTCCCTGCAAATTCCCGTAAAAAAATTTTTTCTTGCGGCAGTTTGTCCTTTTCCCCAGCCACAGGAACCACTTTGCCTTCCTTAACATAGTATGAAACAAATCTTGAAACGAGGTGTAAACATATGTATAACAACTGTGGATGCGGCATGCAGACCTCCAACTGCGGCAACGGCTGTGGCTGTGGTTGCAGTTCCAATTCCTGGTGGTGGATCATCCTCATTCTCGTCATCCTGTGCTGCTGCTACGGTGGCTGCTACGGCTGCTGCTGAGCCATCCATCCGCAAGCCCCACAACGCGGCAGGTCCGGTACCGGGCCTGCCGCGTATTTTTATGCTATGGTTCCCCGTACTGCATACTAAAAATCCCGCCGGCCGAATCAGCCGGCGGGATTTTTATAAAATCAACCTTTCAGGCGGCGCTTGCGCCTGTTTTCCCGTTTGCGTGTACAGATACAAAGCGCCTGCTCATGGACGACGATATCGACCGCGACGTCATACCGTCCATGCCACAAATGCTTCAGCAGGTTTTTTTCATAGGTCAGCCCGATCTTTTTGCCGGGATACTTGGAAAGGAACCGGTCATAATACCCCGCCCCATATCCGAGCCGGTAACCCGAAAGGTCATAGGCCAGCGCAGGCACCACACAAGCGCTGCCTTCCCAGTCCAAAAACAGCTCGCACCGTTCCGGTACCGGTTCCAACACCCCGAACGCCTGCGGCGCCAGGTCTTCCAGGCTGCGGATCCGGTAAAATTCCATTTCCCTGGTCCCCGGCACACACCGCGGTACAGCGACGATTTTCCCGTCCTGCAGTGCCCGCCCGATCAAGGCGATGGTATCCACCTCGATCGGCAAGGAAACATAGCAAAGCAGCGCCCTGCATTCCTCATACTCCCGCAGGCGCAAAAAACGCTCCCGGATATCCGCATCCGCCTCTGCCTTTTTTTCAGCCGGCAGCCCCCGCCGCCAACCTTTGACCTCTTCCCGCAGCCGCTTTTTTAACGGCCGGATATCTATACCCTGCATTGCAGCGACAATCTCAGCGCATTCGCTTTCTGGGCGTCTGTCAGCAGTTCCACCAGTTTGAGGGCAAACTCGGCGGCCACGCCCATCCCTCTGGCTGTGACGGTCTTGCCGTCCACACAGACATAATCCCCAGGGATCGCGCCTTCCAACTCCTGTTCAAACCCCGGGAAACAGGTGGCCACTTTGCCCGAAAGCAGGCCCTTATGCCCCAAAATGGACGGCGCAGCACAGATGGCCGCGACCCATTTGCCATTGGCTACGGCATAATCGATCATTTCCTGCACCACCGGCGATTTTTCCAGGTTCAAAGTGCCCGGCATACCGCCCGGCAAGATAATCATATCCATCTTTTCGGGGGAAATCTCCGCATCGCTCAGGTCGCATTCCACACCGATCCCATGCGACCCCCGGATGATTTTCCCGCCGCCGACGCCTACTGTGCAGACCTGCTGCCCCGCGCGCCGGAGGATATCCACCGGTGTAAGCGCTTCGATTTCTTCAAATCCTTCCGCCAAAAAAATATAGATCATTTTTTCCGCTCCTTTCAATCTAATACCAGGCTGATATAAGGGGCTCCGCCCTTTTCCTTCAAAACACGTTCCCTGGCCTGCCGGTCATACCAATACGCCATCCCGGACGGCGCCTCTTTGACCAGATACGGGCAGGCCATCCCCGCCGGCAGCCGCAGATGGTATTCCTGGGCGTCATATTTTTTCTGCAGCACGCCCAGCGCTGTTTCCACCCGCATGCCGTCCAGCGCCAGTTCCTTGACCAGCACGCAGCCGTCATGGTAATAGCATACCGCCACCGCCTGCGCATCCTTGATCGACAGCAGCAGCGTTTCCCCGCCGTTGAATGCGGTTTCCGCCAACCGGTAAGCCAGCGCATCCCCATCCCAGCGTACGAACATCGTCCGCCCGCCGAACGCCTTCTCACGCACCTGCATAAAATCCGACGTCCCGGCGTCGGTGATGGTAAAGCTGTCCTTGAAAGCGGGGATCTTGTCCCTTCCGACCACTGCGCGGCCGGTTGAAAACTGTGTTTCAAATCCCCGTTTGCCGTAGAAATTATATAGCGGCCCGCTGCCAGGCACCAACACCGAAAGCTTGATCCCCAGCCCTTTCATCTGCTTATGCGCGCCCTCCAGCAGCGCGGTGCTGATCCCGCGCCCCCGGTGGCTGGTCTTAGTCGCTACCGCATAGATATACCGGGCGGGCAGGATGCCCATTTTGGTCACCACCGTCATTGGCAGCAGCGAAAGCATTGAAACCGGCTGCCCATCGTCCAGGTAAACCATTGTATGCTTGGTGATCTCATGGTTTTGGAAGTAGAAATCCACATAATCATTGCTGTCCCCAAAACATTCCTGCCATAAATCCCGCAGCGTCCCCCGCATGCTTTCTTCCGCGAATTGGATCATACAGGCACCCCCATCCCTGTCATTTTAACCGTACTGCATATTTTTCAAGCAGGATCGCCGGTTTATACGAAAGTTTTGCTTTGCGCAGCCCCTCGTCCCCTTCGTCGTTTTCCCGGTTGATATATTTGAAATCCGCACACCGGTGGGATACGAACTGCTGGTTAATCATCGGGTATGCCCCAGGCACCGAAGCAAACGCCTTTTCAATATGCACCACAAAGGTATCTGCACAAACCGGCCGGCCCATTGTAAAGGCCACGATCCGCCCGCCTGCCCGCAGCAGCCCGCCGGAAAGCCCCAGCGCAGTAAAATTGTTGAAGCAGTTGCGCACTGCGCAGGCTTCCTCCATCAGCGCCGGGTCTTCCCCGCACCCCATTTGCTCGCACCATTTCGTATTCATTTCCCAACATTCGTCCAGATTCTGCATGCTGATCGGCTCATATGACCAGTCGCCCTCATGCTCGGTTTTGAAGCGGTTGATAAAATTGCGCTTTGCATGCAGTTTTTTCCCGGACAGGGTAATCAGCGCTTCGCTTTCATAGATATAATCAAAACTGTCGCGCATCTCTTCAAAAACAAATTTCCCCGGGAAAAGCGCTTCCAGCTGGGCTGCCGTTTCTTTGGTCGCCCCGTGCATCCGGAACGGTACCCCCATCCGCCGTGACTCCTCCATCAACGCTTCGATCACCGGCCGCAAATCCCCGCTCCCGCAGGGGAACAGATAGGACGGCCCGCCCGCCGGGCGCATGGAACGCGCCAGATAATAATCGTCCATCCTGCCAATCTCGATCTGATAGATCTTGCGGTAAATAAAATTATTGGAAAATGTATATTCACATCCGCGCTGATTGGATTTTTCCATCAACGCTTCCACCCATTCCCGGTCGCTCAGTTCAATCTTCCTGAATTCCAGCATATAGCCCTTCCCCATCCTATCTTTTCAAAATCTTACCGATCTGCCCGGCGATCTCAGCGATCCCCAACGGCTTGCCGTCCGCCGCACAGGCGACCCGTTCCCAGCCATAATGCTCCACAGCAAACAGCGCAGCCTCCCGGCAGCGCATCAGATATGCAAAATCCTGTTCATGGATATCTTTTTTGGAGGCATCCCCCGCATACCTTTCCATAATCAGGGTTTTGGATACCTCGGGCGGCATGTCCAGATAAATCACCCGATCCGGCCTGGGCAGCCCGGTCTTGTTATATTCAAAATCCTCCAGCCATGAAACAAAGCCGTCCCATTGCGCACGGGGCAGCTTGGACATCTGATGGACGATATTCGATGTCGTGTACCGGTCGGCCAGGATGACCTTCCCATCCAGGTAATCCTGCCGCCAGAACTGCACATAGCTTGCAAACCGGTCGGCGGTATAAAAACTGCTGGCAATATAAGCCGGCACTTCATCCGCCGTCCCGAACCGCCCGGCCAAATACAGCTTGACCAATTCAGAGGATGGCTGCGCATAATCCGGGAAACTCACCAGTTTTACCGGCCTGCCTTCCTGTTCCAGCCGTTCTTTCAGCAGGTTTGCCTGGGTCTGCTTGCCGGAACCATCCAACCCCTCTATGACGATCAGCGTCCCCTTCATTTTCCATCCGCCTCCTGCTTGAGCGCCCGGATATGCGCCCGCATCGCCTCCGGCTTCCCGCAGGACATCTTCCCTTCCGGGCATCCCCCGCGTACGCATGGCGGCCCGGCCTTTAAAAACAGGTGCGGCGCTTTCTGGCAGGCCAAACGCAGCATCTGGTCGGCTACCTCCCGGATCTCCCACTGCGCCCGGTTGCAGCAGCGGTGGGAAAAGAAATTCATCAGGCTGCGTGCATTCATTGTAACCACCATTTTTGTGTCACATGCGTTCGGCAGCACAAATCTGGCGTCCTCAATCGCAAGTTTTTCCGCCTGGCGCGCAGCTGTTTTTTCGTCCAGACCTTCCCCCATGAGCCGTCTTTGATGCTTGTCCTTTAATATTGCCGCCAAACGGTCATAATAATCCTGGGCTGCCTGCATCGCCTCGTCAAACATCTGCGCAGCCTCAGGTACCTCTTCGACCTGGGGCGGGATGATATAGTCAAAACAGCTTTCCCGGACATACCGCTGGCTCTGCACGCTGTAGGAAGCGATGCGATGCCGGGTGATCTGCGCCAGCAGCGAACGCGAAACCCCCTCGATGCCGAAGGTGAAGCTTGCATGTTCGATCGGGCTTTCATGCCCGATCTCGGCCAGCATCTCCACAAACCCGGCCGTTTTCTCTTCGGTCAGGTTATCGGTCAGCGTTTCAATCGTCGCTGCGGAATAACATAATTTGGCAGCCGCTGCAACCATTTTTTCCGGTTCCGGCGACGCGCTCAATAAAGTCACTTTCGGCTTGATCCTGGGCATGCTGTTTCCTCCTGTATTTTCATGGCGCGGGAGCGGCATTGGCCGCTCCCGCAGTCTTTCCTGGGTTTTAAAAGGTTAAAGCTGGTCGCACTCGTTGAGTTTGGGCGGGAAGAACTGGTTGACCGGGAACTTGATCTTTTTGAAGACTTCGCAGGGATCGTCGGTCGTGTTGGTGCTGCCTTTATCCGGCACTGCGTAATCATACGCCGGGATCAGCATCTGTACACAGCGCTCCAGCTGCACGATGGTAAACAGGCCGATGGTGATCAGGATGATCTTCTGCGGCTTGCAGCAGGAAAAATCGCCGTCAAATTTGGAGCAGATCGAGGCAGGCAGGGTCACGCCGCAATCAAAGCTGTGTGACGGCCCGCATTCCACCAGTTTGCAGTCCAAACACATCGGGTCCACCACATGCACGCTTGCTTTGGGCATATTGGTGTTGTCATGTTCGTTGCAGTTGCGCGGGTCGGTGGAGCAATAGACCTTTACATTGCCATCGCTGCCGTAAAGGATCACCTTTTTGGAGAAGGCCGCCACACCCACCACCGTAGCCGGCGGGGCGGCAGGAGCCGTATATACACAGATGGTCACTTTAAAGAAAAAGGTGATATCGACCGAATAGAACCCTTTGTTGAACGGCACCGGCTCCACGTCCAGATAGGCGGTGAGGATTTCCACGTCCTTGCATTTAATGCTGATCGCACTGTCGATCACCGGCTGCGCACGGTCGGTGAAGAATACCTGCAGATCAGAAAGGCAGTCCTTGTCTGTGCAGGAATCATAGATCCTGCCGGCATCAATACATACTGCTTCCTTAAAACAGTGCGCCCCGGTCGCATTGACGGGAGCTTGTTTTTGCTCTGCCATATGAATCCTCCTAAATACGTTTTGAGCTATACTCAATACATTTTATGAGGTTCTTATGTTTTTGTGCATCCTTCCCGCTAAAAAAGCTGCCGGCATCTCAATGGATACGGTCCAGTTCCCGGTATTCGCAATCCAGCGCCTGATGTTGGCAGGCAAGCCATCTGTTGCGGATATCCAGCGCCACCAGCCTGCTGTTGGTATACGGCAGCCGTTTTTCGATCAGCCGGTTCATTTTTTTCCGGTTCCTTTGGATCTGTTTCCAGATCCATTCCATCCGCCATGCAAGCACCCTCAATTCCCATTTTTTCACGATTTAACGCTCCTTTCCGATTTTGGTTTATGCCGCCCTTGCGGCATGTACCCATTATATCGAAAAAGGGATGGGAAAATTTGTCGAAAAAAGCAGCGGCAGCAAATATTTTACCGCATCCTGGCAGATCCGGGCAGCTGCCGGCGTTTTTTGCCGGTCAAAGCTTCTTGAGACGTGCAAATTTCGCCATAATCTTCTTGGTGCCTACATTTTCAAACGCAGCTTCCACCAGATGGTCATTCCCCATCGGCGTCACCGAGAGTACCATGCCCTTCCCGAACACCTTATGTTCCACCTGGTCGCCCGGCTTCAGGTCGGTTGCGCCCTGTCCTGCCGGTTCCTGTGTTTTGCCGATGCCGAGCATTTTATCGGTCGGCGTCACCCATTTTTTACGGGTCGGATGCTGGGCAGCCATCTGCGCAGCCATCTGACGGCGCAGGACGGTTTCATCCTCCATTTCGCAAAGTTCCTTTGGCACTTCCCCCAAAAAACGGGAAGGCCGGTTGCGCATCGTCTGCCCAAACATCATCCGTTGGGCGGCATTGGTGATATACAGCCGCTTTTTGGCCCGTGTGATCGAAACATATGCCAGCCGGCGTTCCTCTTCCACCAGTTCCGGGTCGAACATCGACTGAACCCCCGGGAAAATGCCGTCCTCCATGCCCGCGACAAATACATAATCAAATTCCAGCCCTTTGGCCGAATGCATGGTCATCAACACCACATTATCCGCCTGCGGGTCATACTGGTCGATATCGGTATAAAGCGCAATTTCCTCCAAAAAACCGGAAAGGGTCGCGTCGCTGTTTTCCTGCGCATAACGGTTCATCGTACTTTTGAGCTCTTCGATATTTTCAAGCCGGGTCTGCCCTTCAAACCCTTCTGCACGCAGCATGGCAAGGTAACCGGTTTCCTCCAGCAAGGTATCGAGCAGTTCGTCCAGCGGGCAGCTGTCCGCCTGGTCCATCAGCCTGCGCATCATCTGGGCAAATCCCATCAGGTCGGCCGCTTTGCGCGCCAGGTCCGCATATTCATCCGCATGCTCGAGCACCTCGAACACCGGCCGCCCTTCCCCGGCTGCGATCTGCGCCACCGCATTGACTGTGCTGTCCCCGATCTTGCGTTTCGGCTCGTTGATAATCCGGCGCAGGCGCAGGGTATCCGACGGGTTATTGATGACGCTCAGGTAGGAGATCATATCCTTGATCTCCTTGCGTTCATAAAACCGCAGCCCGCCGATAATTTTATAAGGGATTGCCGCCTTTACCAGCCCGCGTTCAAGCATCTGGGACTGCGCGTTCATCCGGTAAAGCACCACATGGTCGCTGTAGCGTGCGCCCGCCCGCACATTCTGCTGGATCATATCGCAAATGAACCGCGCCTCTTCGCTTTCATCCACCGCCCGGTAAACATACACCTTTTCCCCGGTCCCATTCTGCGTCCAGAGGGTTTTGCCTTTGCGGGCGGTGTTATGCGCAATCACTGCATTGGCTGCATCCAGGATGGTCGTCGTACAGCGGTAATTCTGCTCGAGCCGGATCACCCGCGCCCCCTGGAAGGTATCCTCAAACTGCAAGATATTTTCGATCGTCGCCCCACGGAATTTATAAATGCTCTGGTCGTCGTCCCCGACCACGCACAAATTCCCGTCCTTCTGCGCCAGCAGCCGGACCAGTTCAAACTGTGCGCGGTTGGTATCCTGGTATTCGTCCACCATGATGTACCGGAACCGCCGCCGGTAATCCTCCAATACCTCCGGATATTGCTGGAACAGCTGCACGGTCAGCATGATGATATCATCGAAATCCACCGCATTGGCGGCTTTCAGCTGTTTCTGGTACAAGGTATACACCTTTGAAGCCACCTGCATCCGGTAATCCTCGCCGACCGTTGCCGCAAACATGTCCGGCGTCTTCAATTCATCCTTCGCACGCCCGATCAAAGAAAGGATGCTTTTGGCGGAAAAGCGCTTCTCATCCAGGTTCAGCTCTTTCAGCGCCGCCTTGACCACCCGGACGGAATCATCGGTATCATAGATCGCAAAACTCCGTCCATATCCGAGCGGCTCGATTTCCCGGCGCAGGATCCGCACACAGGCCGAATGGAAGGTGGACGCATGGATCTGGGATGCGGTTTCCCCCAGCATATCCATCAGGCGTTCCCGCAGTTCCCCCGCCGCTTTATTTGTAAAGGTGATCGCCAAAATATTCCACGGCGCAACCGGACGCTCCCGGATCAGCTGGAAGGCGCGTTCCATTTCCCAGTTGCCCCCATCGGCATATTCCTCCAAAAATTCTACATCTTCCACCGTAATTCCTTCCGGCATCCAGCTGCTTTGATAAGCCCGGCCGAATTGCACCATATTGGCGATCCGGTTGATAATCACAGTGGTTTTCCCGCTGCCCGCCCCTGCCAGGATCAGCACCGGGCCATCCATCGCAAAGACAGCATCCTTCTGCATCGGGTTCAGCCGGGAGAAAAAATCCCCGATGATCCGTTTCCTTACCGCAAGATATCGTTCTTTCAAATCCAAATCCATCATCCCAATATATAACCCTTTTCTGTTGTCCGGCCCTGCAGATTCCGCCGAAACATGGGACAAAGCGCCCGTCCGGCAGCCATCCAGGCTCCCCTGCCATCCATCTGTTGACACGTTGATATGATACCATGAGCGCTGTGCGCAAATGGTATCATTGGCCATTGGGGCGGAAGTGGAGCGCTACAAGGCGCGAAACGTATCGCCCTGGCCATAAACCGCCTTGCGGTTATTATAGCACATTTTTTCCCGCAAGACAAATTTCCCCAGCATGCGTCCCACCGGAAACTGCCGTTAAAAAACCGCCCGGATAAATCCGGACGGTTTTTTATCATCCAAATCTTTTTTTACGCATGCGGCAAAATTGCAAGCAGCACGCCCGCAGCTACCGCCGAACCGATAACACCCGAAACGTTCGGGCCCATCGCATGCATCAGCAGGAAGTTGGTCGGGTTCTCCTGCTGGCCGACCTTCTGGGATACACGGGCCGCCATCGGCACCGCCGAAACGCCGGCAGAACCGATCAGCGGGTTGATCTTCCCGCCGGACAGCACATACATCAAATCGCCCAGCAGCACGCCGCCGATGGTACCAAATGCAAATGCAAACAAGCCCATGCAGATGATCTTCAGGGTTTCCGGCGTCAGGAAGTTCTGGCCATTCGCAGTCGCGCCGACGGTGGTACCCAGGAAGATGGTGACGATATTCATCAGCTCGTTCTGCGCCGTCTTGGAAAGGCGCTCGGTCACGCCGGACTCACGGAACAGGTTGCCGAGCATCAGCATACCGATCAGCGGGGTGGTATCAGGTACCAGGAAGGAAACCACCAATGTGACCAGCACCGGGAAAACAACCTTTTCCACCTTGGATACCGGGCGCAGCTGCTCCATGCGGACCGCGCGCATCTTTTTGGTGGTGAACAGCTTCATCAGAGGCGGCTGGATGATCGGTACCAGCGCCATATACGAATATGCCGCGATCGCGATCGAACCGAGCAGGTGCGGCGCCAGCTGGGTGGTGGTGAAGATGGCCGTCGGGCCGTCGGCGCCGCCGATGATGCCGATCGAGCCAGCCTCAGAAGGCGTAAAGCCGAGGAACAGCGCGCCAATGAATGCAATAAAGATACCCAGCTGGGCGGCAGCGCCCATCAGGAAGCTCTTGGGATTGGCGATCAGCGGGCCGAAATCGGTCATGCATCCAACGCCCAGGAAGATCAACGGCGGATAAATTCCCAATTTTACACCGAGGTAGAGGTAATCCAGCAAACCGCCCTGGTTTGCCAGCATGTTCCAGTCGATATGTCCTGTTTCATTGATAAAAATCAGCGAATGGTACAGCGCCGCATTCGGGATATTGGTCAAAAACATACCAAAAGCGATCGGCAGCAGCAGCAGCGGCTCGAACCCTTTTACGATCGCCAGATACATCAGTACAAAGGAAACCAGGATCATGACGGCAGCCTGCCAGTCGGAAAGGATCGCAACAAAGCCACTCTTTTCCGCCAGGGTGGATACTGCCTGCGTAAAAATCTCTAACATACTTTCAGCCCTTTCTGTTTCAACTTGAGCCGATCAAAACGGCTGGGTGTTCTGCATCAGCCCAGCCTGTGCCCAGCTGGAACGTACTTCGCACACGCGGCGGACCGAACGGATCACGCCTACGCCGCCGCTGGATATCGCGATTGCGCCGGCAATCACGGCGATGATCTCATCGCTGATCCCTTCTTCGATCTGCATCGCAGCCTGTATATTCCCCTTTGGGGCGCTCACAGGCGCGGACGGGGCTGCCGGTTTTCCCGACTGCGCAGGCGCCTGGGGTTTATGATCCCTAGCGGAAAAAATCCTGCCGAACAGGGCGACGATCGCCCACAATCCTATCAGCGCCAAGAATACCACGACCATACCGGTAAACGTTACCGCCCCGGCGATGACGCCTGTACCGTAACTGCTCAAATCCATAAAAATCTCACCTTACCTCACTTCAAAATATACGCCGTAAAAAATCGAAACTAGAGTTAAGTATACTATATTTTGTCCTTTTTGGCAATCCATTTTTCATAAATTCTTGAAAAAAATTTAACAATCTTTTCATGCCCATTTCGCCCCTTCTATAGCCCTGTTTTAAATTTTTGCGGGCGATATTGCTGCGCGGTGCATTGATTTCCAGCTATTTTTATACTAATATAATAGTCTAAGCATCAAATCAAAGAATTTGAATGGAAAGGAACCTGCTTTTTATGGAAAATATTGATCTGGACGCTTCCACAGAGGCAGTCACCGAAACGCTCAATACCCTGGCCTCGATGAGCGGGCATGAAAAATGGGACTATATTTCCAATGCGCTGGCCGGCTTTTTGCCTAAGCTGCTTGCGGCAGCCATCCTGCTGCTGGTCGGGCTGATACTGGTGCGCCTGCTGATCAAATTCCTCTCCCGTCTGCTGGGCAAATCCAAGCTGGACCCTGTACTCAGCGGCTTTTTAACCTCTATTCTGCGCGCTGTATTATACATCGTGCTCGGCGTAGTCGCCCTGTCGGTACTGGTCCCCGATGCGGTCGGGATGCTGGTGGCCTTGTTGAGTGTTTTCGGCCTGGCTATCTCGCTTGCAGTCAAGGATTCCCTGGCGAACCTTGCCGGCGGTTTTTCCGTCCTGCTCACCGGCCCGTTCACCCTGAATGATTTTGTTTCGATCAACGGGACCGAAGGGGTCATCCAGGAGATCCGGCTCAATTATACCGTCCTCAAGACCTATGACAATACAATCATCCATATCCCCAATGGGGATGTGGCCAAGGCACAGATCGTAAACTACACCTGCCAGCATACCCGCCGGCTGGATTTGACCGTTTCGATCGGGTATGGGGATGATTTTGAGCAAGCGGAAAAAATCCTCGCTGAGATCGTTGCAGCCCATCCCGCCGCACTTGCGGAACCTGCGCCTTTCATCCGGATGATTGAGCATGGGGATTCTGCCATCCATATCGCCTGCCGTGTCTGGTGCGATTTTGATAATTTCTTCAGTCTGAAATGCGACCTGCTTGAGGAGATCAAGCGCCGCTTTGACGCTGCCGGCATCTCGATCCCTTATCAGCAGCTGGATGTGCACATCAACCCGGTACCCGCAGCCCACAAATGACCTTGACGCTTTTCCAAAATATCAAAACCCACCGGTTTTACCGGTGGGTTTTGTATTGCAGCGGCAAAGGTATGCGTTACGACGGCTGCTGCAGCTGTGCGCCATGGCTTCCCCAGCCGCGTTTTTTGAGTTCCTCCATTGCGGCATGCTGCATCTGGTGTTCTTCATGCAAAATATTCATCAGTTCGTTCATGACCCTTGCATCCGTACATTCATTGACCCCCACGTCATAGCTGAAAGTCATATATTTTTGGCTGAAAAGGGTGTCTGCCAGCATTTCCAGGTCGCCGAACTTCCTTTGCTGTTCCATTTTACCCACCTCCCTGCCGGAGTTGTTCCCGCAGCCGGTCATAGTGGTTCTGATGTTTTGCGGAATTGGTTTCAAACTGGGCGCGCAGCTGCGGGTCTTTTGTGATCGCCGCATAATAGGCAAATTTTTTCACCATCATTTGTTCCGCCTGCATCTGCGTTTCAATGACAGCTGATTCGCGCGGTGTCAGCGGCATATAAAAAACCTCCTTTTCCTGGTATACCCAAAGTATGCCGGGAAACAGGAGGTTTTATGCGTCAATGCTTATGTACGGAGGAAGCGATAAACCCGTCGTACAGCCGGTCGATATACTGGAACGCTTTGCCGGTACCGATGGCGACACATTCGACCGGGTTTTCCGCCAGCCGCACCGGCATTTTCAAATATTTGCTCAGATATCCGTCCAGCCCATGCAGCATAGCGCCGCCGCCGGTCATGACCAGCCCGTTTTCATAAATATCCCCCACCAGTTCGGGCGGCGTCTTTTCCACCACCGAATGGATCGCGTCACGGATCTCGACCACGCAATCAAGGATACATGGATACAGTTCCGCCCGGCTGACTTCCTGCCGCACCGGCAGCCCGGTGGCCAGATGGCGGCCCTTGATCGGGTAGGTCAGGTTCTCTGCTTCTTCGTCCACGCTGGCAATCGCAATTTTCAGTGCTTCTGCCATCTTCTCTCCGATCAGGATATTATATTGCGAACGGATATACCGCACGATCGCCTGGTTGAACTTGTCCCCCGCCAGCTTGATCGAATTTTTGCAGACAATCCCGTTTAAGGAAAGCACTGCGATATCGCTGGTGCCGCCGCCGATATCCAGGATGATGTTTCCTTTGGGGAGGGAAATGTCAATCCCAGCCCCAATGGCTGCTGCGACCGGTTCTTCGATCAAATAGACGCTCCTTGCACCGGCCACGACCGCCGCATCCACCGCTGCCTGCGCTTCCACTTCGGTAATCAGGGACGGCACGCACAGCGCCACCCGCGGCTTGAGCATATTGCCCGGGCAGGCTTTGCGCAGGAAATATTTAATCATTTCCTCCGTCATTTTGTAATCGGAAATCACCCCGTCCTCCAGCGGGCGGATGGCGGTGATTTTAGCCGGGGTTTTCCCCAGCATCGCGTAAGCTTCCTCGCCTACGCTCAGGATTGCGCCGGTTTTGCTGTTGACCGCCACCACCGACGGTTCCCGCAGCACGATCCCCTGTTCCCCGCTATATACCAATACAGTCGCTGTACCAAGATCAATCCCTATATCCATTGAAGCCATCGGATATCCTCCTGCCTGATTTTTCGGGACCTACCCACGCGGCCGGTCCCCCGGCATTTCTGCCCCAGCCGGGTACCATCGGCCGGCCGCAGGCGCCTGACATGGACATTATACTCCCTTTTTCCTGCTTTTTCAACTTTCTTTGCCGGTTGTGGCAGCCGTCACCACATAAACCCGTCCCGCACCCATCCCTTTGAGCAGGCAGGCGCAGCGATGGGCTGTCGCACCGCTGGTCAGCACGTCATCCACCAGCAAATAATCCCCGCCATCCAATTTTGCACCTTTCACCGCTTCAAAAGCGCCCCGCACATTTTCCAGCCTTTTCGCAGCGGTTTTCTGTTCCATCTGCGCTTTGCCTTTTCCGGTATGGCGCAGCAGATGCTCCGCCACTGGCACGCCCAGCCGCTTGCTCAGTCCGCGGGCCAGATCTTTGGTTGGGCAAAACCCGCGCATATTGCGCTTTTTCCAGTGCATCGGCACATAAACGATCCCCGAAAATGCGATCTCCCCAAACCGGTCTTTCACCACCTGCGCCATAAACCCGGACAGGAAATCCGCATAATACCGTTTATGCCGGTATTTGTAATGATGGATCCCATAACGCACCGGCCCATGGTATAAAAACGGGGCGGCTGCCCGGTCGAACCCATCGGGGAAAGCGGCGCAGATACAATCCCCTGCCGGCTTTCCGCAGCGCGGGCAGGCTTCGCTGACCGTAAGCGCCAAAAGCTTTTCCCGGCAGGCGGTGCAGCAATATCCCGTCCCTTCGATCAGTTCCCCGCAGCCAAAACATTTATGCGGGAACAACGCCGCCAGCAGGGACTCCATCCTACCCATTATCCACCTCTCCCATAAGGTAAACCAAATTGGTGTATCTCCTGGTTTTTTTATGGTTATCCACCATCTGGCAGACCGCCGCCCTGGAACCCAGGATAATCAGCAGTTTTTTCGCCCTGGTCACCGCTGTATACAGCAGGTTGCGGTAATACATCCGGCTGCGCCCATTCATCAGCGGCAAAATCACCGCATCGTACTCATTCCCCTGGCTTTTATGCACCGTCACCGCATAGGCAAGTTCCAGTTCGCTTGCCATCTCGAAGGAATATTCCGCCACCCGGTCTTCAAAACGGATAAGCATCGAGGAAGAAGGCCGGTCGATCATCTCAATCACACCGATATCCCCGTTAAAAATCCCCAATCCATCCTCGCCGTCATCCTTTTTCCAAAGGATATCGTAGTTGTTTTTGATCTGCATCACCTTGTCCCCCTCGCGGAAGACGGCAGTCCCTGTCCCAAATTCCTTTTTCCCCGGGTCGGGCGGGTTGAGCGCCTGCTGCAATACCCGGTTGAGTTCCCCGGTCCCGAGCGCCCCTACCCGTGTCGGCGCAAGCACCTGGATATCCCACAGCGGCGAGTACCCATACCGCGCCGGCAGCCGCCGCACACACAAATCTGCCGCTGTTGCAGCGATATGCGCCGTATCCCGGTCTGCCAAAAAGAAGAAGTCCTTGTCCCGCACATCCAGTTCGGGATATTCCCCCGCTACGATCGCATGTGCATTGGTAATAATGAGGCTTTCCGCCGCCTGCCGGAAAATTTCCGAAAGATGCACCACCGGGATGCATCCGCTCTCGATCAAGTCCTGCAAAATATTCCCCGCCCCGACCGACGGCAGCTGATCCGTATCTCCCACCAGGACCAGACGGCAGGAAAGCGGCAGCGCCCGCAGCAGCGACTCGAACAGCAGGGTATCCATCATCGAGCATTCGTCGATAATCACCGCATCATTGGGCAGCGGGTTCTTTTCATTGCGCTTAAATTTGTGTACCCCGCCGTCCGCAAAATCCACCTCCAGAAGCCGGTGCACCGTTTTGGCTTCCACCCCGGTCAAGTCGCTCATCCGCTTGGCTGCCCGGCCGGTCGGCGCAGCCAGCGCGACCTTTTGCCCCATCTTGCCGAGCAAAC
>CALXGW010000059.1 GCA_944387965.1 uncultured Anaerotruncus sp.
GCCGCCCTTGTGCAAAGGGAGGTGGCGCGGCGCAGCCGTGCCGGAGGGATTGCGGGCACACCCCCCAGTCAGCTTCGCCGACAGCCGGTTCATCCCCCCAGTCAGCTTCGCCGACAGCCGGGTCATCCCCCCAGTCAGCTTCGCTGACAGCCCCCCTTTGGTAAGGGGGCCAGGGCGAGGGGATGGCGCAGCCCCCCTTTGGTAAGGGGGGCCAGAGATGGCGCGCCATACAAAAAGGCCAAGCATCTTTTTCAGATGCTTGGCCTTTCCAATTACCGCTCATCCTCCTGACAAGCCGTTTTGCATTTTTATATGGTCAGCCTTCCGGCCGTTCGATCAATTCCCAGGTATCCTGTTCCCGCATTTTTTTCAGGTTGATCAGCCGCTGATTGCGGCTCCCGCGGAATTGCAGGGACAAATCGCGCTGTTCCTGGATAAACGGGCCGTCCACCAACAGGTCGCACAGCCGCAGCAGTTCCAGCACTTCCGGCTCAGACTCCCCTTTTTTCAGCAGCTGCTCATAGGTATAGCCCGAATAGACCACGATATTTTTCCCGAGTTCCCGGATTTTCCGTCCCAGTTCACAAAGCACCTTCGCCTGGCAGAACGGTTCTCCGCCGGAAAAGGTCACGCCGCTCATCAGCGGGTCGGCTTTTACCTGTTTGACAATTTTTTCCGGGTCAGCCAGATATCCCCCCGCAAAATCATGCGTCTGCGGGTTATGGCAGCCGGGGCAATGATGCGGGCAGCCCTGCACAAATACGACAAACCGCATCCCCGGCCCATCCACGATCGAATCGGCAATACATCCGGAAATCCGCAGGTTTTCGCTCACAGCTGCACTTCCCTGCTGACCGTGTGTTTGACCCGCTCGTTCACTTCCGCGCGTTTTGCGTCGTTGAACCGGTCAAGGGTGCCGACCAGGTAGCCAGTGATCCGGCGGATGCGTTCAAACCCGACCCCTTCCCCAATCATTTCTTTCCCGTCGACATATTTGATGCTGCCATTCATCATCATGGTAATCCTCCTCTGTATCGTTACAAATCTGATGCTTAATCCACCGGGTTGGGGATCCGTGCGGCTTCCTCATGGATATCGCCGCAATACCCGCAATTCCCTGCATTTTCATGCCATACGCCAAGTTCCCGCAGCTTGTCCACGCTGACCGCTTCACCTTCCCGGCGTCCGCAGCGGGGGCAAACCTCGTCAATGATGCCGGTGTATCCGCATACCGGGTCGCGGTCGACCGGATGGTTGATCGAACCATACCCAATCCCACATTCTTTCATGTAACGGACCACCTGTTCAAATGCATCCAGGTTTTTCAGCGGGTCGCCGTCCAACTCGATATAGGAGATATGCCCGCCGTTGGTCAGCGCATGGTACGGCGCTTCCAGCCGGATTTTTTCACTGGCGGAAATATTGAAATAAACCGGGATATGGAACGAATTGGTGTAGAATTCGTGGTCGGTAATCCCTTCCATCACGCCAAACAGCTTGCGGTCGATCCGCACAAACCGTCCGGAAAGCCCTTCCGCCGGGGTCGCGACCAGGGAGAAATTCATCCCGGTCTTTTTCCCCTGCTCATCCACCCGTTTGCGCATATGCCCGATGATCTCCAGCCCCAGGTTCTGCGCATATTCGCTTTCGCCATGGTGCTCCCCGATCAGCGCTTTGAGCGTTTCCGCCAGCCCGATAAACCCAACCGAAAGGGTCCCGTGCTTGAGCACTTCGCCGACTTCGTCGTCCGGGCCGAGATTATCCGAATCCAGCCAAATGCCCTGGCCCATCAGGAACGGGAAGTTGCGCACCCGTTTTTTCGCCTGGATCTGGTAGCGTTCCATCAGCTGGTCAAATACCAAATCCATCTTGCGGTCCAGTTCCTCAAAGAAGAAATCCACATCCCCTTTGGAGCGAATGGCAATCCGGGGAAGGTTGATGGAGGTAAAACTCAAATTACCTCGCCCATTTACGATCTCATGCGAGGGGTCGTAGTTGTTGCCGATCACGCGGGTCCGGCAGCCCATATATGCGATTTCGGTTTCCGGACGTCCCGGCCGGTAATATTGCAGATTGAACGGCGCGTCCAAAAAGCTGAAATTCGGGAACAGCCGTTTTGCCGAAACACGGCAGGCAAGTTTGAACAGGTCATAGTTCGGGTCGCCCGGATTGAAGCTGACCCCTTCCTTGACCTTGAAAATCTGAATCGGGAAAATCGCCGTTTCCCCATTTCCAAGCCCGGCATCGGTGGCTTTCATGATCGATTCCATCACCAGCCGGCCTTCCGGGGAGGTATCGGTGCCGTAATTGATCGAAGAAAACGGGATTTGCGCCCCGGCGCGGGAATGCATGGTGTTCAGGTTATGCACCAGCGCTTCCATCGCCTGATAAGTCCCGCGCTTGGTTTCCTTGAGCGCTTCTTTCACCGCAAATTTCTGGATTTTCAGCGCAGTCTGCTCATCCACCAGCTTGCAAAGTTCGGGCAGCTCCCGGTCGCGGTAACCGTTGTCGTCCGCCATCACCGGTTTCAGCCCGCTTTCCTGCTCGACCCGCGCGTTGAGTTCCTTGGCGGCCTGGTCGCCGTCCTCCAGGTCGGCGAAAAGGGTCAGCCCCTTGGAAATGTTGCGGATATAATTTTTGCGGTAGGTCTTTGCTACCCCATGCGCCATACCATAATCAAAATTCGGGATGCTCTGCCCGCCGTGCTGGTCGTTCTGGTTCGACTGGATGGCGATGCAGGCCAGCGCCGCATAGCTTTGGATATCGTTCGGTTCCCGCAAAAAGCCATGCCCGGTACAGAAACCGCCTTTGAACAGCTTTTCAATATCAATCTGGCAGCAGGTGGTGGTGAGGGTCAGGAAATCCAGGTCATGGATATGGATATCCCCCTCGAGATGCGCTTTGGAATGGGCCGGGTTCAGCACAAACATATGATAAAACTGCTTGGCGCCCTCCGACCCGTATTTGAGCATGGTGCCCATTGCGGTATCGCCGTCGATATTGGCGTTTTCCCGTTTGACGTCGTTTTCCAGCGCGGATTTATAAGTCAGGTCCTCATAGGTTTTCATCAGGCGGGTATTCATATCCCGCACCCGGGTGCGCTGCGCACGGTAAAGGATATATTCTTTGGCGGTGCGGGCATGCCCGGTGTTAATCAGGATGCGTTCGACCGTATCCTGGATCTGCTCGACCGACGGGTTCTCATTCCCCTGCCGTTCCATCTCCGCCACAACCTGTTCCGCAAGCTCCCGGGCCGTTTCATAGTCATTCCCGCCCAATGCCTGCGCCGCTTTAAAAATGGCATTGGCAATTTTTTCAATATCGAACAGCACACACCGGCCGTCCCGTTTGACAATGGTCTGGATCATACCGACTCCTCCTGAAAACACGATCTATCATTCACTGCTGGCGCAGGCTTTATCCTTTCATGCCTTTTTGTTTCGCGCAGTATTTATTCTATCCCTTTTCCGTCTGCCTGTCAATGGCAAAAACCACATTTTTTAGTATCGCTTTTTGGTTCATATACAATATCTAGTATCTAAAAGGAATATCCCTGACACCCCGGCACGATCGGCGGTATCGGGATGCCGCCGATCGCCGTACAGAATCTTGCATTTTTTCTGCTTTCTGCTACAATTTGAACCAGGGCGCCGGTTTTTCCCGCCCCATCCGATACCCGGGCAGCCTCTGCCCCGACCGATCACAGAAAGGGTTTTTTATGAAACGCATTTTGGCTTTTTTCCTTTTCCTGCCGTTGGTGCTCGTTTCCTGCACCACTTCATCCGCGCAGGTGTTAAAATATGATATTTCCAGCGGGATACGGAACCTTGACCCGCAGTTTGCCACCGAACAAAACGCCCTGATGGTCATTGCCAACACCTTTGAAGGGCTTTACCGCCAGCTGCCCTCGGGGGAAACCGTCCCCGGCATCGCTGAGGGATATACCGTTTCGGATGACGGGCTGACCTATACCTTTTCGCTGCGCAAGGATGCGAAATGGAACCGTTCCCCCAATGCAACCGGCAGCTGGACCTCCCAGCAGGAATCCTGGGTGTCCCCGGAAGGCACCCCGGTCACGGCGCAGGATTTTGTTTTTGCGCTGCGCCGGCTGTTTGACCCGCAGGCGCCCAGCCCCCATGCCGAAAGCTTCACCTGTATCCGATATGCGCGGGAGGTGTTGAGCGGCGCTTTGCCGGTCACCTCCCTGGGGGTGCGCGCGCTGGACGACTATACGCTGGAAATCCGTCTGGCCCGCCCGGAAAGCCGGCTGCTGGAACTGCTTGCCTCCACCCCGGCCATGCCCTGCAACCAGGCGTTTTTTGAAAGCACCCGCGCCCGTTACGGCCTGGAACTGGACTGCCTGCTCTTTTGCGGCCCGTTTTATCTGCGTTCCTGGGAAAACGACAGCGTACTTTCGCTGCGTCCCAATCCCACCTATTACGACGCTGCTTCGATTTCTTCCGGCGGGGTAAACCTGGCCGTGCTGGACGGGGAATCCGATTCCCTTTCCCGCTTTTTAAACGGCTCGACCGATTTTTGTAAAATTTCTTCCGACTCCCTCAGCCAGGTGGAGGAAATGGGCGCGACCATCTATCAATATGAGGACACCGTTTGGGTTTTGGCCATCAATCCGCAAAAGCTCGGCGTTTCCGGCACAGATTTTACCCGCGCGATCGCCCATACGGTCGACCGGCGCCGGTTTGAGGGCAATCTGCCGGAAAACCTGCGCACGACATCGGTGCTTATCCCGCCGGCTGTGTCCCCCGAAAGCCACAATTACCGCGATTATGCCGGCGAACTTTCCCCCATCGTCTATAGCCCTGACCTTGCCCGGCAATATTACCAGGACGGGCTGGAGGAACATCAAATTTCCAAACTCCCGCTGACCGAACTGCTCATCTGTGACGACGGGCAATACCCCCTGCTGGCGGGATATGTCCAGCAAGGGCTTCAGCAGGAGCTTTCGATCTACACTTCCTTCGAAAAGGTTTCCCGCGGAGAACTGCTCGAAAAGGTCTTTGCCGGGGATTATCAGGCCGCCATCCTGCCGCTCAGTGCGAGTTATGCGTCCCCGGAATCGCTTTTTTCCTATTTCCGCTCCAATGCCGCCCAGAATTTTACCGGTTATCAAAGCGAAATTTTTGATTCGCTGCTGGAATCGGCGGGCAGCGCTTCGGGCGATACCCTCTATGACATCTATAAGCAAACGGAACAGCGGCTTTTGCAGGACGCTTATGTCGTCCCGCTCTTTTTTGAAACCACCTACTATGCGTCCTCCCCCGGCATTTCCGTCGTTGCCTTTTCGCCGTTCCCGTCCGGCGTCAGCTTACGCGATGCGGTCAAAAACTGACCGGTGCGGGCCATTCCCCAGCCCCGGCGCGCGGGCGCCTATTGACAGCGCCCGCTCTTTATGCTAGAATCCCCACAGAGTTTATGAAAGAACGAGGTCATTGCAGGATCATGCGGAAATAAGCTGTGGAACAACTGGACATTTTGCCGCGGGCAACTGCGTTTTGCCCGCCTTGATTTGTCCTGCCCGGCGATACGTGTGGCCTTGCAAACCGGAAAGCCTGTTTTTTTAGGGGCTTTTCTGCCTTTTTGCATCCCTCCCGGGCAGGACCGGGAGGTTTTTTTATGCTGCTTTGCAAAATCGAAGATCTTTCAAAATCCTATGGGGATCGCCTGCTCTTTCGTACCGGCAGGCTGGAAATCCACGACGGCGACCGGATCGGGCTGGTCGGCCCAAACGGCGCCGGTAAATCCACCCTGCTCGGGATCCTTTTTGGCGACCTTTCCCCTGACAGCGGCAGGATCAGCCGTTTTGGTCCTGCTGCCATCGTGCGGCAGGATGGCCAGGCCCATAGCGGCCCGGACGGCCGCATGCGCCATACCTTTTGCGTCCCAAAGGAAAGCCACAGCGGCGGGGAGCATACCCGCCGCGCGCTGGCGGCCGCCTTTTCCCAACACCCGTCCCTCCTTTTCCTGGATGAACCCACCACCAACCTCGACCTGGACGGCATCCAGACACTGGAAAAACAACTGGCTGCCTTTTCCGGGGGATTTGTCCTGATCTCCCATGACGCCGGGCTGCTCGGCCGCCTCTGCACCTCTATTTGGGCCATCCAGGAAAATACCGTGCGCGCCTTCCCAGGCCCCTATTCCGCCTGGCTTGCCCAGCGTGACCGGGAATATGCCTTCCAGCAGGAGGAATACGAACGCTTCCGCGCAGAGAAGCAGCGGCTGGAGCATGCGGCCGCCGCCCTTGCCCAACAGGCGCAGACAATGAAAAAAGCCCCGAAACGGATGGGCAACAGTGAAGCGCGGCTGCATAAAGGCGCCCGTACCGTCCCGCAGGGGACGCTGGCCCATCGCTCGGCCGCCCTTCTGCGCAAAGCCGGGCAGCTTGCCCCAAAGGAACGCCCGGAGCCGCTGCCGCAAATCAAAATGGCCCTGGGCGCCGCCCCGCCCCCCACCGCAAAAACTGCGCTGCAGGTGGAGGGGATGACCATCCGGTATGGGGAGCGCATCATTCTAAAAGATATCTGTTTTTCGGTGCCGGCTACCGGGAAGACGGTCATGGTCGGCAAAAACGGCAGCGGCAAAAGCTCCATCCTGCGCGCCTGCATGTCCGGCGGACCGGCTGTGCGGTTTTCCGCCGGCGTAAAGGCCGGGTATTTTTCCCAGTCCCATGAGCAGCTCAACCTGCGGCAGACTGTCCTGGAAAATGCCCGCACACATTCTGCCCTGCCGGAACATGAGGTGCGCACCATACTCGCCAATCTTGGGCTTTCCGCAGCCGATATCCCCAAACCGGCCGGGATCCTTTCGGGCGGCGAACGGGCCAAAACCGCCTTGGCCCAGCTGCTTGCCTCCGACTGCAACCTGCTCATACTGGACGAACCCACCAACCATCTCGACCTTTACGCCGCCCAGGCGCTTTTGGAGATGCTTGGCCGCTGGCAGGGCGGGCTGCTGTTGGTCACCCATGACCAAACCTTCCTGCAGGCGCTGGCAGAGCGGCTCCTGTTTGTGGAAAACCAGCAGGTGCGCACCTTTCCCGGCGGCTGGGACGCCTGGCAGCAGGAGCAGCAGCGCAAAAGCATGCCGAGGGACGCCGGGCTTAGCGAACTGATCGAACGGATGCGCCGGGCTGCGGATGCGGCAAAACCGCCTGCAAAATAGGCGCAAAACTTCATGCGCCCTTGCCGCGCCATAAAAACGAGGCAAAAGACGGGGCGCATGAAGTTTTTGTGCATCATTTTCAGTTGCCCCGCAGAGCCGGGAAGATGGCACATGATGTTTTCGCTATTTTTGCGGGGCAAAAAAACCGGGAAAACCCGCATGGGTTTTCCCGGTTTTTTATTTCCATAGATCAGACAAGCTCAATGATTGCCATCTCTGCTGCGTCGCCGCGGCGAGGTCCAATCTTGACGATTCTGGTGTAACCGCCCTTGGTTTCTTTATACTTCGGGGCAATCTCGTCAAAGAGTTTCTTCGCAACGTCCTCTTTCGTGATGAAAGAGAGAATCTGACGCTTGGAGTGCAGATCGTTGGTTTTCGCCGTCGTAATCATCTTCTCGGTCATCGCACGGACTTCCTTGGCCCTGGTGACAGTGGTTTCAATCTTGCCGTTTTCCAGCAGGAATGTAACCATCGCCCTGAGCATCGCCGTCCTATGACTGGAAGTCCTGCCGAGTTTCCTGGTTCCTGGCATCGAATTTCACTCCTTACCCTGCTTTAGTGGCACATACCATATGTGCCGGATTATTCTTCATCTTTCGAAAGGTCAAATCCCAGAGATTGTAACTTCCAGATAACCTCTTCCAGCGATTTTTTACCCAGGTTGCGCACCTTCATCATTTCCTCAGGGGATTTGTTGATCAGGTCGCCAACCGTGTTCACGCTGGCACGCTTCAGACAGTTGAATGCACGAACAGATAAGTCAAGCTCTTCAATGGTCATCTCAAGGAGTTTATCCTTGCTCGTATCCTCTTTCTTATCCATGATTTCCGTAGCACTCACCTCGTCGGAAAGGTCGACAAAGTGATTGAGTTGTCTATTGAGGATCTTGGCCGCCAGACTGACCGCCTCTTTTGCAGAGATGGTGCCGTCTGTCCAGACTTCAAGCGTTAGTTTATCATAGTCGGTTATCTGTTCCACACGGGTGTTTTCCACAGTGTAGTTCACCTTGAGCACCGGCGTATAGATGCTGTCCACCGCAATGGTGCCCACCGGGGCTTTTTCCAGTTCGGTGTGTTTGTTGCGGTCGGCGGAAACATATCCCTGCCCTTTGCGCAGGGTGATTTCCATCGACAGCTTCGCGCCGGTATCCAGCGTGGCAATATGCATGCTCGGGTCGAGGATTTCAACCTCGCTGTCGCACTCGATACTGCCCGCAGTGACCTCGCACTCGCCCTGTGCGTCGATTCTCACCGTCTTAGGCTCATCGCAATACAGTTTTGCCGTCAGGCCCTTGATATTGAGGATGATTTCCGTTACATCTTCTTTTACACCCGGGATTGTCGAGAATTCATGCTGCACACCGTCGATTTTCACCGAGATGACTGCAACACCAGGAAGAGAAGACAGCAGCACCCTACGCAGAGAGTTCCCCAGCGTGGTGCCAAAGCCTCTGTCCAACGGTTCGGCCACAAATTTCCCGTACGTGCCGTCGGATTTGAGCTCGACCGTTTCAATTTTGGGCTCTATGATCTTGACCATAATGGACCCTCCTTTTCAGGCGGCAACCCGCCCATTCATTCTCGTTTCCCTGTAACCCTGAATCAACCAGCATAAACCTACGCAGCACGCGGTTTATTTGCTGTACAGCTCGACGATCATATGCTCCTCAACATCCAGGTCGATGTCCTCGCGGTTGGGCAGTTCCACGACCTTGCCGGTCATATTCTGCTTGTCGCACTCGAGCCATTTGGCGACAGGGCGGGCAGACATTGCCTCCACGACCGATTTGATCTTCTCGCTCTTGGAAGAAACCGCAACCACGTCGCCGGCTTTGAGCAGGATGGACGGGATGTTGGCTTTCTTTCCGTTGACAGTGAAATGGTTGTGGCGGACCAGCTGACGCGCTTCTTTCCTGGAAGCAGCGAAGCCCAGGCGGTAGACCACATTGTCCAGCCGGCTCTCGCAGATACGCAGCAGGTTCTCACCGGTCATACCGGGTTTGTTTTCAGCCATTTCAAAATATTTGCGGAACTGGCTCTCGAGTACGCCATAATAACGGCGTGCCTGCTGTTTGGCGCGCATCTGAGTGCCATACTCGGAAATTTTCTTGCGTGCTTTACCGTGCTGGCCAGGGACGGACGCCCTGCGGCTTACGGCGCACTTGTCGGTGTAGCATCTTTCGCCTTTGAGGAACAATTTTTTGTTCTCACGGCGGCAAAGCCTGCATACGGCACCGGTATATCTTGCCATGAATTGCACCTCCTAATTTTTAAAGGCGCGCAGCGCCCAAATCGCGGCGCAGTGCGCAGACGTGTGATCAGACGCGTCTTCTTTTTGGGGGACGGCATCCATTGTGCGGGATCGGGGTCACATCCTTAATCATGTTGACCTCCAGGCCGGCAGCCTGCAGCGCACGGATTGCAGCCTCACGTCCAGACCCAGGCCCCTTCACGAACACCTCGACCGTTTTCAGCCCATGCTCCATCGCAGCTTTTGCAGCGGTTTCCGCAGCGGTCTGCGCGGCATACGGGGTGCTCTTGCGCGAGCCTCTGAAGCCCAAGCCGCCGGCCGAAGCCCAAGAAAGCGCATTGCCCTGGGTATCGGTAATGGTAACGATCGTGTTGTTGAAGGTGGACTGGATATGTGCCGCGCCGCGCTCGATGTTTTTGCGCTCACGGCGTCTACGAGTGGCAGTCTTTTTTGTAACAGCTTTCGCCATCGTTATATCCCTCCCTGATTATTTCTTCTTGTTAGCGATAGTCTTCTTCGGTCCTTTTCTGGTGCGCGCATTGGTCTTGGTCCTCTGCCCGCGGACAGGCAGCCCTTTGCGATGGCGCACGCCGCGATAGCAGCCGACCTCAACAAGACGTTTGATGTTCAGCGCGACTTCACGCCGCAAATCGCCTTCCACATGGATATTGTGGTCGATATACTCACGGAGTTTGGAAACATCGTCCTCAGAGAGATCCTTCACACGGATGTCAGGATCCACCCCGGTGGACTCGAGGATTTGCTGAGCGGTTTTGCGGCCAATACCAAAGATATAGGTCAAACCGATCTCGACCCGCTTTTCTCTCGGCAGGTCAACGCCAGCTATACGAGCCATACTTCTCTTGCACCTCCATTATTCGGTAATACACTTAGCCCTGACGCTGTTTGTGCTTCGGGTTTGAGCAAATGACCATAATGCGGCCTTTGCGCTTGATGATCTTGCACTTTTCGCAGATGGGCTTAACGGAAGGTCTTACTTTCATCTGAAATTACCTCCTTTATTTCCCTTCGGGTTTCTTGCTTATTTCGAACGCCAGGTAATGCGTCCTTTGGTCAGGTCGTAGGGGGACATCTCCAACGTGACCTTATCCCCGGGCAGGATCCGGATAAAATTCATCCGCAGTTTCCCGGATATATGCGCCAAAAGCTGGTGGCCGTTCGGCAATTCCACCCGGAACTGCGCATTCGGCAAGCTTTCTATGACGGTGCCCTCAATCTCGATGACATCTTCCTTTGACAAAGCTCATAAACCTCCCTCGTCCAGCCGGTACCGCCTCAGGGCGGCCCGCAGCTGTTCATCCGTTTTGATGCCGGATAAATCCAGCACTGTGTTGGTTTTCCGAAGATGGCGGATATTTTTGCGTTTTGGGGCGCCCAGCGTCCGCTTTGCCCCATCGGCAACCGCGACCAGCCGCTGCCCACATTCCACCGCCATATAAAACTGCCCGGCGTCATGCCCTGCAATCGATCGGACGATGCAGCCCGGTTCCAATTTCAATCCCGTCCGCCTCCTTTTAAGGCAGCGTCAGGATCACCGGACCCTTTTCGGTGACTGCGATCGTATGCTCGAAATGCGCCGCCAGCCCGTGGTCCTTTGTCACCACGGTCCAATCGTCGCCCAGCACCCGGACTGCCGGTGAAAACTGGGTGATCATCGGCTCGACCGCGAGGACCATCCCCGCGACCAGGCGCATCCCGTGCCCCGGATGCCCGTAATTGGGCACCTCCGGTTCCTCATGCATCTCGCGGCCGATGCCATGCCCGACATATTCGCGCACAACACCATACCCGCGTGCTTCCACATAGGATTGCACCGCATGACCGATATCGCCGAGCCGCGCGCCCACCCGCATGACTGCGATTGCAGCCAGCAGGCTTTCCTGCGTCGCATCCATCAGCCCCTGCGCTTCGGCGCTCACCGCGCCGGCCGCGAAGGTTGCTGCCGAATCCCCCTGGTAGCCGTCATAAATCGCGCCCACGTCAATGCTGACAATGTCGCCTTCCTTTATGACCCGCTTGCCGGGGATCCCATGGATGACCTCGTCGTTTACCGAGATACATGCGCTTCCCGGAAAACCCCCATACCCCAAAAACGAGGGTTTGGCGCCTTTGGAAATAATGAATTCTTTGATGATGCGGTCTATCTCCCCGGTCGTGATCCCGGGCCTGACAGCCGCGCCGCCGGCTTGCAGCGCCTGCGCGGTGATGGCGCCCGCCGTTCTCATTTTGGCGAGTTCCTTGGAAGTCTTGAGCGTAACCATGGGCTCAGCCCTCCACCGCTGCCAGGGTCAGCCGGGTCGTATCCGCGACTTCCTCCTGCCCTTCCACAATGACCAGCTTGCCGGTTTTTGCGTAGTATTCCTTCAGCGGTTCCGTCTGTGCATGGTAGGTCTTCAGGCGGTCCCGTACGGTGGCCGGCTCGTCGTCCTTGCGGACAACCGTCGCCCCGCCGCATTTGTCGCATACCCCGCTCACCTTCGAGGGCTTGAAATCGACATGGTAGCTGGCGCCGCATTTTTCACATACCCGGCGCCCGGAAAGCCGCTGCTCGATTTTTTCGTCCGCGACCTCGATGTCGATCACCTTATCGATCTCGACGCCCATCGCATCCAGCGCCTCAGCCTGCGGGACCGTGCGCGGAAAACCGTCCAGGATGAACCCTTTCTGGCAATCCTCTTTGGCCAGCCGTTCCTTGATGATCCCGATGACCACGTCGTCAGGCACCAACGCGCCGCTTTCCATATAGGATTTTGCTTTTAAGCCCATTTCTGTCCCGTTTTTGAGCGCCTCACGGATCATATTGCCCGTGCTGATCGCAGGGATCTGCAGATGTTCACAAATCACTTCCGCTTGCGTGCCTTTGCCGGCGCCCGGAGCGCCAAGGAGAATCAGTTTCATAACCTCAACCTCACTTTCCTATTCAAGGAAGCCTTTATAATGGCGCATCATCATCTGTGATTCCAGCTGCCGGAAGGTGTCAAGCGCCACACCGACAACGATAATGATCGACGTGCCTCCCAAGGACACATTCAGATCGGTAAATTTGCCCAGGATGATCGGCAGGGTGGCAATAATGCCTAAGAACAGGCCGCCGATCAGGGTGATCTTCGAAATGATCCGCGCAATGAAATCAGAAGTCGGACGGCCCGGACGGATACCCGGGATGGTGCCGCTGTTGTTGCGCAGGTTGTTGCTCATTTCGATCGGATTATACTGGATCGCAACATAAAAATAGTTGAAAGCCAAAATCAACACAAAATACAGGATTGCATAAAGCACTGTATTGTAGTTGAACGCCCGCAGGAATTTGCCCCAGAAGCTGTCCGCCGCCGGATTGGTGAAGCCGGCAATGGTCGAGGGGATCGCCAGCAGCGAGGACGCGAAGATGATCGGCATAACGCCCGACAGGTTGACCTTGATCGGGATAAAGGTGGACTGCCCGCCATACATCTTGCGGCCGACGACCTTTTTGGCATACTGCACCGGGATACGGCGTTCGGCGTTGGTCATCACAACGATGGCCGCGATCAGCGCCAGGAAAAGCACCAGCATCAGCACAACTGTCACAATGCTGCCGAAGGAAAACTCCTTCAGGCGCAGGTAGCTCCAGAAGTTGCGCACCGCAGCCGGCCCGCGGGATACGATACCGGCAAACAGGATCATCGAGATGCCGTTGCCGATGCCGTGTTCATCGATCCGTTCGCCCAAATATACGATCAGCAGCGCGCCGCCGACAAAGGTGGCGATGATGACCAGCGCGGCGAAGATGCCGTCAAAACCGCTGGTATACTTGACCGCATGGAACTGGTTGCGCAGCATGGTGTAGTAAGCAAATGCCTGCAGCAGCGCCAGGGCGATGGTGGTGTACCGGGTGATCTTGTTGAGTTTTTTGCGCCCGTCCTCACCCTCTTTGGCCATCCGCTCGAGCGCGGGGATCGCAACTGTGAGCAGCTGGATGACGATCGAAGAGGTGATGTACGGGGAGATGGAAAGCGCAAACACAGTAGCGTTTGCAAATGCGCCGCCCGAGAGGATATCCAGGTATCCCAGCCAGCTGCTGCTGCCGGAAACCATCGCCTGCAGCATGTTGGCGTCCAAAAACGGAACCGGTACCGCAGCGCCCAGGCGGAACAGTATGACGATCATCAGCGTATAGACGATCTTTTTGCGAAGTTCCGGGATGCGCCACGCATTTTTCAAGGTGGTAAACATCTTACTTCACCTCAGCCTTCCCGCCTGCTTTCTCGATTTTCTCCTTTGCAGACGCTGAAAAAGCTGCGCAAACGACAGTCAGTTTTTTGGTCAGTTCGCCTTTGCCCAGGACTTTTACGCCGTCAAGGGTCTTTTTCAGGATCCCAGCGTCGACCAGAGCCTGTGCGTCCACAACTGCGCCGTCCTCAAACCGCTCCAGGTCGCATACGTTGACCTGTGCATACTGGGACGCAAAAATGTTGTTGAAACCGCGCTTCGGCACACGGCGCTGCAACGGCATCTGGCCGCCTTCAAACCCAGGACGTACGCCGCCGCCCGAGCGGGCTTTCTGCCCTTTATGGCCTTTGCCGGCGGTCTTCCCATTACCGGAGGCGTGGCCTCTGCCCTTGCGGTATACGTCTTTGTTCGAACCGGGGGCCGGGGAAAGTTCATATAATTTCATCTTGCCTGCACCTCCTTTTAGATCTCAGTAACCTCTACGAGGTGGGAAATTTTCGCGATTTTGCCTCTTGTGGCAGCATTGTCCGGCTGGACAGTTTCGTTGCCGATCTTATTGAGCCCCAAGGACTTGGCGGTGGCAATCTGATCGTCTTTCCTGCCGGAAAAGCTTCTTACAAGCTTAATTTTCAGCTGAGCCATTTTGCCCGCCTCCTTATCCAATAATATCCTTTACGGCTTTGCCGCGTACGGCAGCCACCTGGTCGGCGTCACGCAGCGCGCACAGCCCCTGGATGGTCGCGCTGACCACGTTGCAGGGATTGTTCGAACGCAGCGATTTGGTACGGATATCGCGGATGCCCGCAACTTCCAGTACCGCACGCACCGGGCCGCCCGCGATAACGCCGGTACCTTGCGGGGCCGGTTTCATCAGCACACGGCCTGCGCCGTAAACGCCGATGATCTCGTGGGGGATGGTGGTGCCCTTCAGGGAAATTTTATTCAGATGTTTTTTTGCGTCCTCAATACCCTTGCGGATAGCGTCGGGTACCTCGCCCGCTTTACCGAGCCCAAAACCAACCGTCCCGTTGCCGTCGCCGACTACAACGAGGGCTGCAAATTTAAAGATACGACCGCCTTTTACCGTTTTGGAAACGCGGTTGATCGCTACTACTCTCTCTTTGAGTTCGAGATTCGTTGCATCGATAAGAGCCAAAAGTATCCCTCCTTACTTAGAATTTGAGGCCGCCTTCACGGGCTGCTTCAGCAAGTTCTTTCACACGCCCGTGATACAGATAGCCGCCGCGGTCAAATACGACCTCGGTGATGCCTTTTTCCACCGCTTTTTTCGCGATGGCAGCGCCAACTTTTTTCGCTGCTTCTTTATTGCCGCCAAAACCTTCAAAATCCTTATCCATTGACGAAGCCGCACACAGGGTAACGCCGTTGGTGTCGTCAATGATCTGGGCATAAATGTGTTTGGCGGAGCGGAATACATCCAGACGCGGGCACTCAGGGGTGCCGCTGATTTTTGCCCTGACGCGGATATGGCGTTTGAGCCGTGCCGCATTCTTATCAGGCTTTGTAATCATGTCAATTCACTCCTTTACCTTACTTTTTGCCCTTACCGGCTTTACCTTCCTTGCGGATGATAACTTCGTTCACATATTTGATACCTTTGCCCTTATACGGCTCAGGCGGACGTTTCTCGCGGACTTCCGCTGCAAACTGGCCAACCTTCTGTTTGTCGGGGCCATGGATGATGATCTTGTTCGGAGCCGGCACATCGATCTTGATGTCCTCGGTTTCTTCCATGATCACCTGATGCGAATATCCCAGCGTCATCACAAGCTGTTTGCCCTGTTTGGCTGCACGGTAACCAACGCCGTTGATCTCCAGCTCTTTGCTGAATTCGTTGGTCACGCCATGCACCATGTTGGCGATCAGCGTACGGGTCAGCCCATGCAGGCTGCGTTCGATCTTTTCATCGTTGGGGCGGGTCACGACGATCTCGCCGTTCTCCAGCGCAATGCCGATCTCCGGGCGGAAGCTCTGGGTCAGGGTGCCTTTCGGGCCCTTTACCGTAACGGTGCTGCCGTCGATCTTGACATCCACGCCTGCCGGCACAGCGATGGGCTTTCTGCCGATTCTGCTCATATTGCTGTACCTCCCTTACCAGATGAACGCGAGGACTTCGCCGCCGACATTCGCCTTGCGGGCATCCCGGTCGGTCATAACGCCTTTGTTGGTGGAAAGGATGGCGGTGCCAAGCCCTTTCATCACGCGCGGCATATCCTCAACGTTGGTGTAAATACGCAGGCCGGGTTTGGAAACCCTGCGAAGCCCCTGGATGACCGGGGTTTTGCCCTGCCCATATTTCAGGGTCACTTTGATGATGCCCTGTTTGCCGTCTTCTACAACGGTGTAACCTTTGATATATCCTTCGTCCAACAAAATCTGAGCGATCGCTTTCTTCATGTTGGAAGCCGGGATATCGACCATATCATGTTTTGCGTTGTTCGCATTTCTGATACGCGTCAGCATGTCAGCGATTGTATCGGTGATATGCATGCTGTCAACCTCCTTTTAGCTCAGCTTTGTTTTACCAGCTTGCTTTCCTTACGCCCGGGATCTGTCCTTTGTATGCCAGCTCTCTGAAGCAGATACGGCAGATTCCGAATTTGCGAAGGTAAGCGTGCGGGCGGCCGCAGATCTTGCATCTGGTATATTCTCTGGTGGAGAATTTAGCCGGACGCTGCTGCTTCATCTTCATTGAAGTTTTCGCCACAGTAACTCCTCCTTACTTCGCAAACGGAGCGCCCATGAGCGTCAGAAGCTCGCGGGACTCTTCGTCGGTCTTTGCAGTGGTGACAAAGCAGATGTCCATGCCTCTGACCTTGTCAATCTTATCGTACTCGATCTCCGGGAAAATGAGCTGCTCACGCAGGCCCATGTTGTAGTTGCCTCTGCCGTCGAACCCGTTGGCGTTGATGCCGCGGAAGTCACGTACGCGGGGCAGCGCGATATTGAACAGGCGATCGATGAACTCATACATCTTGTCGCCGCGCAGGGTAACTTTCGCGCCGATGTTCATCCCTTCGCGCAGTTTGAAGTTTGCAACCGATTTCTTTGCCTTGCAGACGACCGCACGCTGGCCGGTGATCTTGCCCAGGTCATTGATGATCGCGTCGATGACCTTCGGGTTATCCCGGGCCTCGCCGCAGCCGACGTTGATGACGACCTTATCAAGCTTGGGGATCTGCATGACAGAGGTATAGCCGAATTTCTTCATCAGCGCAGGAGCAATCTCGCTCTTGTACTGGTCCTTAAGTCTTGCCATGATTTCTCCTCCTTACTTAAAAAGTTTCGCCACATTTGGGATTTTTACACAGGCGTTCTTTGCTGCCGTCGTTTAAGAACTTATGGGCAATTCTGGTAGGTTTGCCGCATTTCGGGCAGACAAGCATCACTTTGCAGGCATACATCGGACCTTCCGCTTTTACAATGCCGCCCTGGTCGCCCATTTTACGGGGCTTGACGTGCTTTGTAACCATGTTGATGCCCTCGACGATGACTTTCTGCTCTTTGGGGGAAACCTCAAGCACCTTGCCCTTTTTGCCCTTGTCCTTGCCGGACAGAACGATGACTGTATCGCCCTTTTTCACGTGAAGCTTATTCACTTTCGAGCCCTCCATTACAGCACCTCAGGAGCGAGGCTTAATATCTTGAGGTACTCCTTCTCACGCAATTCCCTGGCAACAGGTCCAAAAATACGAGTACCTCTGGGGTTTTTATCTTCTCTGATGATCACAGCCGCGTTCTCGTCAAAGCGGATGTAAGTGCCGTCGTCACGGCGCACACCTTTGGCGGAACGAACGACTACTGCTTTTACAACGTCGCCTTTTTTGACCTGGCCGCCCGGAGCCGCTTTCTTAACCGAAGCGACGATGACATCGCCGATGTTGGCGTATCTCCTGCGGGAACCGCCGAGCACCCTGATGCACATGAGCTCTTTGGCGCCGGTATTGTCGGCAACTTTGAGATAGGTCTGCATCTGAATCACAGTGCGTTCCTCCTTTCAGTCGGAATATCCGTTCTATCGATAATCAGGTTATTTCGCTTTTTCGATGATGTTGGTGACCCTCCACCGTTTGTCTTTGGACAGGGGGCGGGTTTCCATGATCTCGACTTTATCGCCGACACCGCACTCGTTCTTCTCATCATGGGCTTTAAACTTCACGGTGCGCTTGATGATCTTTTTGTAGAGGGGGTGCTTGACGTTGTCCTGGATGGCCACAACAACGGTTTTGTCCATCTTATCGCTGATGACCATGCCGACACGGGTCTTTCTGAGATTCCTTTCGCTCATTTACCTTCGTCCTCCCTTCCACTTACTGCGCGCTCTTGAGCTCGTTTTCCCGGATCAGGGTACGCACCCTGGCGATGTCCTTTTTGACAGCGCCCAAACGCATCGGGTTTTCGAGCTGGTTGACAGCGTGCTGGAAGCGAAGGTTAAAAAGCTCGGCTTTGAGGTCGGCAAGCTTCTGGTTCAGCTCGCTTGCAGACATTTCTCTCATGTCTTTCGCCTTCATTACTCTTCGCTCCCCTTTTCTTCGGTTTCTTTCGCAACAAATTTGCATTTGATCGGCAGTTTGTGCGCCGCCAGACGCATTGCTTCGCGGGCCAGTTCCTCCGGCACCCCGGCGATCTCAAACATCACGCGGCCGGGTTTGACTACCGCTACCCAATATTCCGGGCTGCCTTTACCGGAACCCATTCGGGTTTCAGCCGGTTTTTCAGTGATCGGCTTATCCGGGAAAATCTTGATCCATACCTGGCCGCCACGTTTGATATAACGGGTCATAGCGATACGGGCTGCTTCGATCTGGTTGGAGGTGATCCATGCCGGCTCGAGCGCCTGCAGGCCGAAATCACCGTAAGTGACGACGTTGCCTCTCATGGCCTTGCCTTTCAGGCGGCCCCTCTGTACCCTGCGGTACTTGACTCTTTTCGGCAGAAGCATTATTTATTGCCTCCTTCCCTGCGGGGTTTACGTGCATCCCCCAGGACTTCACCGGCATAGATCCAAACCTTTACGCCGATCTTCCCGTAAGTGGTATCCGCCTCAGCGAACCCGTAATCGATGTCCGCGCGGATGGTCTGCAGGGGGATGGTTCCTTCATGATAATGTTCGCTGCGGGCGATCTCCGCGCCGCCCAGGCGTCCGGACACAGCCACTTTGATGCCGCGTGCGCCGAATTTCATCGCGCGCCCGATGGCCTGTTTCATGGCCCGGCGGAAAGAAACACGGGCTTCCAGCTGGGAAGCGATGCTCTCAGCGACCAGCTGTGCGGTCTTGTCGGCCGATTTGACCTCGACGACGTTGATGAACACCTGTTTCTTATCAGCGTCCGCTTTGCCCTTGTTGATCATGTTGTCGCAGAGCTTGCGGATCTTTTCGATCTCTGCGCCGCCTTTGCCGATCACGATGCCGGGACGGGCGCAGTGGATGTGGATGCGCACCTTGGTGGCATCCCTTTCAATTTCGATTTTCGGGATCCCTGCATCATACAGGGTTTTCTTTAAGAACTTGCGCAGCTTGTAATCTTCGACAAGGATGTCGCCGAAAGCAGCGTCCTTAGCAAACCAGCGGGAATCCCAATCTTTGATGACTCCGACACGCAGGCCGTGCGGATTAACTTTTTGTCCCATGATTTACCTCCTCTTTCCGCTTATTCCCGTTCGGCGACGGTGATGAACACATGCGAAGTCCTTTTCAGGACCCGAAACGCCCTGCCCTGTGCGCGGGGACGGATGCGTTTCATGGTCGGGCCTGGGGTCACGTAGCACTCCGAAACATAGAGGTTGTTTTTATCCATGTTGAAGTTGTTCTCTGCGTTGGCCACAGCCGATTTCAGCAGCTTCTCCAAAGGCTCGCAAGCGGCCTTGGGAGTGTGCCGGAGTATTGCCAAAGCCTGGTCGGCAGGCTTATTTCTAATAAGATCAAGCACGATCTGCACCTTACGGGGCGCGATACGAGCATGTCTCAACGAAGCTTTTGCTTCCATTGTCGATGTCCTCCTTTCGGCCACGTTTACTTGGTTTTCTTCGCGCCGGCATGGCCGCGATAGGTTCTGGTCGGAGCAAACTCACCGAGTTTGTGCCCTACCATATCTTCGGTCACATAAACCGGAACATGTTTGCGGCCGTCATGCACCGCAAAGGTATGCCCTACAAAATCCGGGAATATCGTCGAAGCGCGGCTCCAGGTTTTGAGCACCTGTTTTTTCTCGCCGCTCTCGTTCATCTTCTGAACTCTTTCCAGCAGGACGGGCTGCACGAAAGGTCCTTTTTTAATGCTTCTACCCATGAATCATTTGCCTCCTTTCAGCCCGTTTTACTTGGCGTTGCGACGCTTCACGATAAATTTATCCGAGCGATGGTGCTTTGCACGGGTCTTGTAGCCCAGGGCGGGTTTGCCCCACGGGGTGACCGGGCCGGGACGCCCGATCGGGCTCTTGCCCTCACCACCGCCGTGCGGATGGTCGCAGGGGTTCATGACCGAGCCGCGGACGGTCGGCCTCCAGCCCATGTGACGGCGGCGGCCTGCTTTACCGTAGTTGACGTTCTCAAAGTCGATGTTGCCAACCTGGCCAATGGTGGCAATGCAGATCTCAGGGATGTTGCGCAGCTCGCCGGAAGGCAGACGGACCAGCGCCATGCCGTTCTCTTTAGCCATCAGCTGGGCCATTACGCCGGCCGAACGCGCCAGCTGTGCGCCTTTGCCCGGGTAGAGCTCGATGTTGTGGATAAAGGTACCGGTCGGGATGTTTGCCATCGGCAGCGCGTTACCGGTCTTGATATCCGCTTTCGCGCCGGAAACGACAGTGTCGCCGACCGAAAGCCCGTTGGGGGCGATGATATAACGTTTTTCGCCGTCCTCATACTGGATCAGCGCGATATGCGCGGTACGGTTCGGGTCGTACTCCAGGGTGAGTACCTTTGCAGGCATATCCGCCTTGTCGCGTTTGAAATCGATGATGCGGTATTTCCTGCGGTTGCCGCCGCCACGATGGCGTACGGTGATGCGGCCGTTGCCGTTGCGTCCGGAATGTTTCTTCAGCGGTTCCAGAAGGCTCTTTTCCGGTGCAACCTTCGACAACCCGCTGTAATCGGTGACAGTCATCTGCCGGCGCGACGGGGTTGTCGGTTTAAAGCTTTTGATAGCCATTCGGTTTCACTCTCCTCATAATGTGTTAGCGGGGCATGAGTTACCCCATACGTTGGGCTATGGCGCCCATTAGAACATGGAATCGAAGAATTCGATTGTCTTCGAGCCTTCGGTCAGGGTGACGATCGCTTTCTTGGAAGAAGCGGTGTAGCCAGCGGTGCGGCCCATCCGTTTAAAGCGGCCGCGGCAATGCATGGTGTTGACCGAAGCGACCTTGGTGCCGGGGAACAGCGCCTCGACTGCCTTTGCGATCTCGATCTTGTTGGCGTCCTTTGCAACTTTAAAGGTGTACTTCTTCAGCTGCACATTCGCCATGGAAGCCTCGGTGATGACCGGGCGAAGGATGATATCCTGCGGTGCTTTCATTACGCGTACACCTCCTCAAGTTTGGCGACAGCGTCCTTGGTGATGATCAATTTATCATAGTTGACCATGTCATAGACGTTGATGGTGTTTACCAGGGCGGTCTTGACGCCGGGGATGTTCGCTGCGGATTTTATGACCTGTGCATCCACTTCCGGCATGACGATCATCGCTTTTTTCTCAACGCCCAGGGCTTTGAGCATGTTGACGACCGTTTTGGTCTTGTAGCCGTCCACCTGGATGGCGTCGAGGACTACGAAGCTGCCGGTTGCGACCTTATCGGAGAAGACCGATTTCATCGCCAGGCGTTTGACCTTCTTGTTCAGCGTGTAGCTGTAATCGCGCGGTTTCGGGCCAAGGGCGATACCGCCTTTGCGCCACTGCGGCGCGCGGATGGAACCCTGTCTTGCATGCCCGGTGCCTTTCTGTCTCCAGGGCTTTTTGCCGCCGCCGGAAACCTCGGTACGGGTCAGGGTCGACTGGGTGCCCTGGCGCTGGTTGGCCAGATAATTGACAACCACCTGATGGACCGCCACAGGGTTAGGCTCGATACCGAATACAGAATCGGAAAGCTCGATCTCCGAAACGACTTTGCCGGCCATATCATATACATTGACTTTTGGCATAGTGTTGTATCCTCCTTCCCTTACGCTTTCACGCTATCGACGATGCAGACCAGGCCGCCTTTTGCGCCGGGGACCGCGCCCTTGATAGCAATCAGGTTGTTTTCCGCGTCTACTTTTACCACTTCCAGGTTCTGGATGGTGACCCGCTCGGCGCCCATATGGCCCGGCAGCCCTTTGCCCTTATACACACGGGACGGGGACGAGCAAGCGCCGTTGGAACCGGCATGGCGTCCAACCGGGCCGGAACCGTGGGTTTCTTTCAGGCGGGCGTTGCCGAAACGTTTAATGGTACCGGCATACCCTTTACCTTTGGAAGTGCCGATCACATCGATCGCATCGCCGACAGCGAAGGTGTCGGCTTTGATGATGTCGCCCACGTTCAGGGCCGAGCAATCGTCCAGACGGAACTCACGCAGTTCTTTTTTCTTGGCGACATCCGCTTTTGCGAAGTGGCCCATCAGCGGTTTATTGAGGGCCTTGTCCGAAACGTCGCCAAAACCGATCTGCACGGCTTCATAGCCGTCGTTTTCGATTGTCTTCTTCTGGACGACAACACACGGGCCCGCTTCTACAACTGTTACGGGGATCACTTTGCCGCTCTCGTCAAAAAGCTGGGTCATACCAATCTTTTTGCCTACGATGCACTTTTGCATACTTTCTTTACCTCCTACGGTTATTGGTTGGCTTTTGCCAACATGACCTGACGGCGAATACCGTCGTCGGGGTTCGGGTGTTTACCCTGCCATTTTCAAGATCCGGGATTACAGCTTAATCTCGATCTCAACGCCGGCAGGAAGCTCGAGTCCGGTCAGCGCTTCCACAGTCTTGTTGGAAGGCCGCAGGATGTCGATGAGCCGTTTGTGGGTCCTCATCTCAAACTGCTCACGGCTGTCCTTATACTTATGGACTGCGCGCAGGATGGTGACGATCTCCTTCTCGGTCGGGAGCGGGATCGGGCCAGACACGCGCGCGCCGGTGCGCTTAGCGGTTTCGACGATCTTCTCGGCGGAAGCATCCACCAACTGATGATCGTAACCTTTGAGCCGGATTCTGATTTTTTCTTTGACTGCCACTTAACATCGCCTCCTTGAAAGTCTTACATGACGACGCTTTAAGGACTGATGTTTCCTGCACACCGTCCCGGGTGTTCCGCGGCTGGGCATACAAAAAATCCGGCAAACCCTTCGGTTCCACCGGACTTCATACTGCCCGCGAAAACTCGCCGAAACCGCACGCCGCCCCTTTGGGACGCTGCAGGATCTCTGTTCAGTATTAAAGTCGCCCGGTTTAAAATCGGACATACTCCGCGGAAATTCCCCGCCTCGAGGGCGGCCACCTCCCGCATCAACGCATATCTTGTGCAGTCACGCTTGATTATAATACCATATGCCCCGGATGATTGCAAGTATTTTTTCAAAACAAACAAAAAAAACTTGTAACATCCGAAGTAACCCGCCCTCTATTTTTTACGCAATCCACCAAATACCATCCCGCACCGGGCACACGCCCCCACGCAACA
>CALXGW010000060.1 GCA_944387965.1 uncultured Anaerotruncus sp.
CAACCGCAGAGGTTGCCGTTGCGTCGGTCAAACTGTCCATCGCGGTGGCTTTCATGGCGGTCGAATCGATTTTCCGCGCAATAGTACGGTTAAAATAGCACATCCAAAGCTTTACCAGCACCGACGCGACCAGGATCATAAAAGATACCAGGCTGAAGTCGACCGTTTGCGGATGCAATATTTTATCGAACGAACTTTTTACCAATTCCAGCCCCACCAGGAAAATCGCGATCGAAACCGCCAGCCCGGAAAGGTATTCGATCCTGCCATGCCCAAATGGGTGCTCTTTATCCGCAGGGGACTGCGCCATTTTAAAGCCAACCAGCGTCACGACCGAGCTGCCCGCATCCGAAAGGTTATTGAAGGCATCGGCAGTGATCGCGATAGAAGAAGTGAGGATACCCGCTAAAAATTTGGCGGCAAACAGGCAGACATTGAGAAAAATACCGGTCGCACCGGACAATACGCCATACCGTCCGCGGACCAGCGGGTCCTGCACCTTTTCATGATCCTTTACAAAACACCGAATCAAAAAATTTACCATCATCCGTCACCAGTATCTTCCAGATTCCCGCACCGGTATCCCGGCGCGGCCTTTCTCCATTATAGACGCAACCGGTACCCCTGTCAATTTGCGCACGGCAAAAAATACAAAAGAAAAGCCGCGTCGTCTGCGCGGCTGCAAAATACCCGTACCGGGATACCGGTACAGGCAGGACTTTACCGGTCTGTTTTACGGTTTTTCCCCGTTTCCTTCCCAAAGCGACTCCATTTTCACACGCATTTTTTGGCGGCGTTCAGCCGTTTCCTTTGCATCCAGACGCCAATATCCCGCCTCATGGTAAAGCACGCTGCCTTCCTCCGCCCCATACGGCAGGCGGGCCAGTTCCACCCCGGTCATTTCCCCATTTTCCCCTTCGATGACCGCAAATTTCCCTTCAATGCGGTCGACCACATAACGCATCCCTGGTTTTCCCCCTTAAAAGCGGCCCGCCCACCGTCCATGGGTGGGCCGTATCCGTTTACAGCCTGCTGTTGGCAAATTGGATAATCAAATCGACTGCACCGTCGATGCCCACCCTACTGCTGTCGAATGCAAGATGGTAGCTTTGCAGGTCGCCCCATTTCCGGTCCGCATAAGAGTTATAATAGGCAGCCCGCTTTTTATCGGTCTTCAGGATGCGTTCCTTCGCATCCGCAACATTCAGCCCGTCCGACTGCTGGATCCGCCCGATCCGGTACGGCAGCGGTGCATGGATAAAGACATTCAGACAATCCGGCTCCGAACGCAGCGCATAGTCCGCACACCGCCCAACGATCACACAGTCCTGTTCCTTCGCAAGCTTTTGGATGGTCTGGAACACCGCCAAAAACACCCGGTTATTCAGCGGCAGCTGCGGTACGCTGGCAATCCCTCCGGCTGCATACGGGTTCACCGAAAGGGAATACAGCAGGCTGTTGATCGGCTTTTCATCATGCGCCTGGAAAAGGTCCTCATGAATGCCGCTGTTTTTCGCTGCCAAAACCAGCAGTTCCTTGTCGTAAAAAGCGATCCCCAGCCGGTCAGCCAGCTTCTGCCCGATTTCCCGGCCCCCGCTTCCATATTGCCTGCCGATTGTAATCAGGTTCCTCTTTCCCATAATGCCCGCTCCTTTCATGTGAAAATATTCCAGCCTTGCCCTGATTGTTGAACAAGACAATTTTTCTGTTTATATTATACACCGAAACATCCATTTTGTACAGATATTTTTGCCTAAGCCCACAAAAGCATCAAAAACGGCAGCAAAAAGCTGCCGTTTTTGATGGATGTATCGGTCATTCCTCTGCTTCTATATCATCCGCTGCATCATATTCCAGGTCCTCGTCGATGTCATCTTCCGCCATATCCGCCAAAGGCAGACAGAACCAAAAACGCACGCCATTTTCCGTATTTTCCACCCCGTATCTCTCCTGATGGGCCTCCATAATAACCTTTACAATCGCAAGCCCCAACCCATATCCATCGATTTTGGTACGGGATTTATCCGCCCGGTAAAAGCTGTCGAATATGCTACCAATATCCTCCTGTGCGATCGGTGGGCAGGTATTGTCCAGATAGATATAACATTGATCCTCCTGCTTTTTCGCTCCCACCGTAATCGTTCCCTGGTCGCCGGTGTATTTGACCGCATTTTCGAACAGGTTGGAGATCACCCTGCCGATCTTCTGATAATCGGCGGACACAATAAATTCATCCTCCAGCTCCCGTTTGACCTGAATGCTGCGTTTTTCGGTGATGATGTGGTAGTTCCGGATAACAGTATCAATGATCTCACCCAGACAGAACAGCGACCATTCCACCTGGTCGATCCCATTTTCCAGCTTGGAAAGCTCCAGCAGCCTGCCAACCATATTGGAAAGGCGATTTCCCTCGCTGATGATGATATTGCAGCATTCCAACCCCTGTTCGTCCTGGATCTGCTGGGAAAGGGCTTCGGCATAACTGACCATGAGGGTAAGTGGGGTTTTGAAATCATGCGAAACATTGGCGATAAACTGCTGGCGCATGCGGTCGGTCTGCTGCTGACGGATCAGGTCGTCCTTCAACACCTGGTTGGCTTCAACCAGCTTGCCGATCGAAGCCTGTAGGCTGCCGGACATATGGTTGATGCTGGTGGCCAGTTTGGCTACCTCATCATTCCCCTTCACTTCACAGCTGTGGGAAAAATCCATTTTTGAGATGCGGTCGGCTGTCTGCTGGATCTTGGTGATCGGCTTTACCACCTTGCCCACCACAAAATACAGCAAAATACCGCCCGCCACCAAAGAGAGGATGGAAAGCATCGCGGTATATTTGACCGCCATATCCGCAGTGGATTTGATATAATCCTGCGGCGTACAAATATATAGGTAGAGATTCTCATCCAGCCGGGTCAGGCTGCGCAGGAAATCATTTCCCTCCGGACCGCCTTCGGGCTGGCCTGTATAGATGAACGTCCCCGTTTGGGGGATCTGCGCAAGCCGTCTTTCCAAGTCCTCGATCTCCCACTGCTTCTTGCGATTCCATTCCTCTTCCAGTTCCTTCGCAAATTCCTGCGGCAGCCGGACAGGCGCTTTGGAATTCCCATCGGCGCGGATCCGCGAATGGTATTCCTCCATTTGCAGCTGGCCATCCCCGTCATAATACAGCAGGCTCACCATCATATTCTGGTTTTCGAGCGCCTGTATCTCGTCATAAAAATCCGCGCCCTGTTTCTGGTAAGCCGCAGCGATCTTTTCGGAACTTTCTTCCAGGTCGGTTTTTTTGCGCTGCAGGTAAAATTTTTCAAACAGAGTGGAACCCATGACCAGCAATATCACGATATCAAAAATCAATACAAGCAGGATGACCGAGAACAGCTTTTTACGGAGGTTCCAATTATTCCAACCACTCAAACTTATAGCCAACCTTTCGGACTGTCACAATACATTTTGCATATTTCCCCAGCTTGGCGCGCAAGCATTTGATATGGGTATCGACCGTGCGGTCATCCCCACTGTAATCCATATCCCATACAGTACAGATGATCTGATCCCTTGTCAAGACGATATTTGCATTTTTCACCAAATAATAAAGCAGGTCAAATTCCTTTGGGGTGGTGATGATCCGCTGCCCGTCCACCAGGATCGACCGCTCCCGGTACAAAATCTGGATCCCTCCCACGGTCACATCGCTCATATCGTTGGCAGCTGTGCGTTTGAGCAGATTTTTGATGCGGGTCACCAGGATGGTCGGTGAAAAGGGTTTCGCAATATATTCGTCCGCCCCCATATGGAACCCGGCTACTTCGTCCCGTTCATTGTCCCGGGCGGTGAGCATCAGGATCGGCACATCCGATTTGCTTCGGATTTCCCGGCAGGCCGTAAACCCATCCTTTTTCGGCATCATCACATCCAGCATGACAAGCACCACATCATCATGCTCGTCAAACTGTTCCACTGCCTGCTGCCCGTCTTCGGCTTCCACCACCTTAAACCCCTCCCGGACAAGGTAACTCGCTACCAGCTGGCGGATCTTGCTTTCATCTTCTGCAATCAAAATTTTACTTTCCATACAGACGCGCACCTTTCCCTCTCATGCTATCAGTAATTATTTTTACTATAATGTGGGAATGTGTTCAAAATGTGTAAAATTTTTACCAGATTTTAAAAAAATGCGCCGCATCCCTTTGGGGTGCGGCGCATTGGATCGGATCTGCAATTATTGCGCGTTATTGTCTACCAGCCATTTACCGATCTGCTTAAAAAAGCGGGTATCCTCGGTGACGACCTTGACCGGCTTGGAAAAATCCAGATCCATGAGTCCCAGCACCGATTTTGCATCGGCAATTTTGCCGTCCGCTGTGTGTACGCCGATATCTTCAGAAGTTTGCATTGCAAGATTCATAAACTGGCGAAGGTCCTCGGCGCTATTCAGCATTACCTGTCTAATCATAAAACATGACCTCCTGATAAAATAATATTTCATTACATGCGCAACCCCGGCCGCTTGTGAATGGGCTTTAGGTATTGCAGCATGTAAGGATTGTTTTGATTGCGCCTTTATTAAACTATATTTCCCTGCAAAAGTCAATATTGCACAAAGAAAATTCATAATTATTGTAAGTATTACACATATAAAACATTGAATCGCACAAAAAACCATTTATTTTTTGAGCATTATATCCATGCAGCCGTGGTTTCCCGCCCCTCCCCATCCCAGAGCCGCACCGGCTTTTCCCTCCCGCGCGGATATCCCCAAGCGAAGGAATCATTGCATTCTCCCCACAAAAAACAGCGGCTGGGGAACTCCCCGCCGCTGTTTTTGTTGTCATTTTCCGGCTGCATGGCGTTTGGCGGCGCCAGGCCGTTATGCTTCCTGTCTGTCCTGGCTTTCCTGCCGGCTGTTTACAATCTCCTTGATCTGCCGGAAACTTTCCTCACTGATTACATGTTCGATCCGGCAGGCATCCTGCGCAGCCACCTGCTCGTCCACCCCGACCACCTGGGACAGGAAGCGGGTCAGGATCAAGTGGCGCTCATAGATGGCATTGGCTTTTTCGCGGCCTTCCTTGGTCAGCAGGATCCGGCCGTCTTTCTCCATTGTGATCAGGCCGTTTTCTTTCAGGATCCCCATTGCCCGGCTGATACTGGGCTTGCTGTAGGAAAGTTCATTGGCGATATCGATCGAACGCACCGTCCCATTCTTATCCTCCAGCATCAAGATGGTTTCCAGGTAGTTCTCTCCGGATTCACGCATGACTGAACCCCTCCGTTTAATCGAAGAATTGTTTTCAGTCTAACATAAATGTGGATTGTGTGCAAGCGTCCGGCATGATATAATAGCGGTACAATCAAAAGCTTCCTGCTGCCTACAGCTGCAGAAGGAGGTTTAAGGAGGAATTCCCGGATGATAGAAGGGCTCGAAGAATTGCGTCTGCAAGCGCTTGGCTGCCGCGCCTGTAAACTTTGCCAGACACGCACAAACGTCGTTTTCGGTACCGGCAACCCGCATGCCCAGGTCATGCTGATCGGCGAGGGGCCGGGGGAAACAGAAGACCTGCAGGGCGAGCCTTTTGTGGGCCGGGGCGGGAAATTCCTGGACAAGATGCTTGCCCATGTGGATCTGTCGCGGGAAAAGAACATCTATATCGCCAATATGGTCAAATGCCGCCCGCCGCAGAACCGTGACCCGGAAAAGGACGAGGTCGCCGCCTGCATCGGCTACCTTTACCGGCAGATCGGGCTGATAAAGCCCAAAATCATCGTATGCCTGGGCCGTGTTGCAGCCTGCGCGCTGATTGACCCATCCTTTAAGGTCACCAAACAGCATGGGCAATTTTTTGAAAAAAATGGGATCCTGATGATGGGGACCATGCATCCAGCCGCCCTGCTGCGCAACCCGATGTATAAACCGGCAGCGTTGGACGACCTGGTCAAGCTGCGAGAAAAAATGGACCAGCTGGGGCTGGCATAAAAAACAGCAACCGCCTTTTGGGGGATACCCCCTCAAGGGCGGTTTTTTTACATTTTTTCACCAAACCCGCCTATTTGGAATAACATGGAGTATCAACCGATTTGGGAGGGTTTTTTATATGGAATTTGCATCAAAACCGCTGCATTTCTTTCTTGGGGCCAATACGCCGCAGGGTTTCGTTTCCCGCTTCGACCAGCTTGCCGACCCGAAGGACGGCTGGCGCGAATTCGTCATCAAGGGCGGACCGGGCACCGGCAAATCAACCTTGATGAAAAAAGCCTATCTGGAGGCCGCTGCACACTGTAAACATGCGGAACTCATCCATTGTTCTTCCGACGTCGATTCCCTCGACGGGGTCATCCTGCATGACATCAAGACCGCGATCGCCGACGGCACATCCCCACATGTGATCGAGCCGAAATACCCCGGGGCTTTTGAGCAGCTGATCGACCTTTCCAACTGTTGGGACGCGCATCAGCTGTTTGAAGACCGGGAAAGCATTATGTGCCTGTCTGCAAAGATCAGCAAATGCCATGAACACGCCTGCCGCTTTATGGGCGCAGCGCAAAGCCTGCTTTCGGATACATACCGCATCGCGCTGGACGCCACCGAAACCCAAAAGGTCGCCAAAGCCGCTTCCCGCATTTCCCAAGCCGAATTCAAAGGCGGAAAAAACCGGCGGGGAAAGGAATCGGTACGGTTTTTGTCCGCTGTCTGCAACAACGGCATCCGGCTGTTTGACGAAACGGCAAAAGCCCTTTGCGACCGGATCTATCTGATCGAAGACAGTTACGGCGCATCTTCCCGGCTGCTGCTCTCGGTCCTGCGCTCGGACGCGCTGGAGGCAGGGTTCGATATTTATACCTGCTACAGCCCGCTCGCCCCCTTTGAAAAGATCGAGCATCTGTTTATCCCGCAGCTGAAGCTGGGCTTCATGATCACAGACGACTTTTTGAAACCGGATATCGCCCCCTGGAAGATCATCCGGTCCCGCCGCTTTACCGACCGCGAAAGCCTGAAAAAAACGAAAAAGCGGATCGCATTCAATAAAAAGGCGTCGGTACAGATGCTCGAGCAGGCAGGCGGGCTCATCCGGGAAGCAAAAGGTATCCATGACCAGCTGGAAAGTTACTATATCCGCGCAATGGATTTCCAGAAGGTGGACCAGGTCTGTGCGCAAACCCTGGAATGGTACCGCCATATCCTGCAGGCATACCGCCTGTGACCCCCGCTGCCGGCATCTGCCTGTCCGGGACGCAGAAAGGCCGCTGTACAGGTGTTGCCTGTACAGCGGCCGGCCGTTTTTCCAGGGTGCCGCACCGTCAGTCAGACTTGTGCGCGGCGGTATGGCCATCACAATGGCAATGGCAGCCACCATCCCTGCCGCAGCCGGGGCAGCCCACACACTCGCCTTTTTTTGCCTTGCGCACCGCATACCTGACTGCAAAAAATCCCGCTGCCAGTATCAGCCCGAATATCACCCATGTCGTCATAACAACCTCACCTTTCCACACATTTCCCCTGTGTCCAGCGTGCTGTATCCCGGCAACTTACGCGCCGGCGCCTGCCATTGCCTGTTTTTTAACAGCCTGCCGCGGGTCATAACTGCGGAACAGCAGGAACAGCAACGCCGCCACACACAAAAGTGCAACCGCCTGCCCAAGCCCGAAGCCCTGCCCATAAAAGATCGCGCCGCCCAGCTGGTTGATGATGAACGCCATCGCATAAGCCAGCCCGGTCATATACCCAATCGCGATCCAGGTCCATTTGGCGCTCATCATTTCCCGGCGGATCGCGCCGATCGCTGCAAAGCAGGGCGCGCAGGTCAGGTTGAACACCATAAAGGCAAGCGCGCTCGCACCGGTGGTAAACAGTGCCGGGACTGCCGCCAGCAGCGCCGGGTCGTCTTCGCCCACTTCGCCCAAGCCAAACAAGATGCCAAAGGTGGACACCACATTTTCTTTCGCCACCAGCCCGGCGACGCTGGCGACCGCCGCCTGCCAGTTGCCGAAGCCCAGCGGGATGAACAGCGGGGCCAATATGCCGCCAATCGCCGCTAACAGGCTCGTATTCTGATCTTCCACCATTTGGAACCCTTCGGCAGTGATGCCGAAACTCTGCAAAAACCAGATGACGCCGCAAGCCACAAAGATCACCGTACCGGCTTTGATGATAAACGCTTTGCCGCGTTCCCACATATGGATCAGCACGCCTTTTGCAGCAGGAAGATGGTACTGGGGCAGCTCCATGACGAACGGCGCCGGATCTCCCGCGAATATCTTTGTCTTTTTCAGTATGATACCGGAAATGATAATCAGGAAAACGCCGAAGAAATAGGTCGCCGGCGCCATCCAGGTGACCTGCGGGAAGACTGCGCCCGCAATCAGCGCGATGATCGGCAGCTTTGCGCTGCATGGGATAAAGGTCGTGGTCATAATG
>CALXGW010000061.1 GCA_944387965.1 uncultured Anaerotruncus sp.
GGGATGTGGGCAGCGGCTGTCCTGCTGGATTTTTTGCTGTTCCGGCGGCATATTGCGATCGCAATATTTGCCTACCTGCCGCTGGTCGAGCTTTGCGGACGGCTGTTCCAGGGGTTTGCTGCGCGCCGTCTGCCCAAAAGGCATCTGCCACGGGTCAAATTGGAAGGGAAACTGCCCAAGACGCTGATGGTGCTGTGTACGCTGCTGCCTGCGGCGGAAAATGCGCAGCAGCTGGGAGAATGGATGGAGATGCTGTATCTGTCCAACCGGGGGGAAAATGTTTATTTTTGCCTGCTGGCTGATTTTGAAGAGGCGCGCCGCGCCTCAATGCCCGGGGATGAAGAACGGCTGGAAGCAGTAAAAAAGACGGTGGAAACGCTCAACCAAAAATATGGCGGCGCATTTTGCCTGTTCCTGCGCAAGCGCAGCTATCTCAAAACGCAGGGGAGTTATGCGGGATGGGAACGCAAACGCGGGGCATTGCTCGAATTGGGAAGGTTCCTGCGCAATGGGCAGGGGGATGCGCTTTGCTGGATTGGCGACCAAGAAAAATTATCGGATACCAAATACTTTTTTGTACTGGATGCAGATACCTGCCCGGATTTCGATGCGCTGCCGCGCCTGCTCTCGATCGCGGAACATCCTTTAAACAGGCCGGAAATGGATGAAAATACGCAGGCCATCAAAGAAGGATATGGCATACTGACAGCGCGGATGACAGCGGGGTTCCCCGACCGGGAAAAAAGCATATTTGCAAACCTGCTGGGCGGACAGGCGGGTTTTTCCGCCTACCGGCAGGAATATGCAGATTTTTACCAGGATGCGTTCGGCTGCTCGGTATTTTGCGGCAAAGGGCTGATCGATGTGACCTGCCTGTTAAAACTGCCGGGGAGATACCTGCCGGAAGAACGCATCCTGAGCCATGATATTTTGGAGGGCGCTTATCTGCGGGTAGGGATGGCGTCGGATGTGGAACTGGCGGAGGGCTGCCCGGAAAATGCGCTTTCCTGGTTTGCGCGGCTGGACCGCTGGACGCGGGGAGATTGGCAGAATGTTGTTTTCCTGCCCGGAAAGCTTCACAGGAATGGGGTATGGGCGAAAAATCCGTTGGGTGCATTGGAGCGGTATCAGATTTTTGACAATTTGCGGCGGTCCTGGACACCGGTCAGTGCAGTTTTATGTGTGATGTTATCTGCCTTTACAGATGAAAAAACCGCATGGCTGTGCGCACTTGCGGCGGGCGGGTATCTTTTCCTGCCGGCGTTTTGCAGCTTTTGGGGGATCGTTTCCCGGAAAGTGCGCGGATGGGTGGCCGGGCGCAAAATCATCTGGCGGCGCGGGATTTTTTTACGGGGGCTGCTGTTGCTGGGCTGGGAACTAGTTTCACTGGCGCAGCAGGCGGTGGTTTTGGAGGGCGCGATGCTGCGGGCCTGCTGGCGGATGCTGGTCAGCGGACGGCGGCTGCTGGAATGGACGTCAGCCGCCCACAGTGAACGCAGGATGCAAGCGGGGCCGCTTTTCCGGGCGAGCTGGATTGGATTGGCCATTGGGCTTGCTCTGATCTTGTTTTCCCAAAACGTAGCGGCCAGGGTTTGGGGCTGGTTATGGATTTTATATCTGCCGTCTGCCTATTTTCTGGCAAAACCGCAGGTACAGAAAAAGCAGGCGCTGGATGCGGATGCGCAGGAAAAAATACGGGGGTGGTGCGCCGGGATGTTCCGGTACTATGAAGGCTTTGCCGGGGAAGAAAACCACTTTCTCCCGCCGGACAATGTGCAGTTTTTCCCACGGTATGCGCAGGCACGCCGCACCAGCCCCACCAACATCGGGATGATGCTGCTTTCTTATCTGGCGGCACGCGACCTTGGGCTATGGGACAGCGCAGCTTTGGCAGAGCGGTTGGAACGGGTACTGGATACCCTGGGGGAATTAAAAACCTACGCCGGCAGCCTCTATAACTGGTACTCGACCGAAACGCTGGAAGTATTGCCGGATGGGTTTATTTCCTTTGTGGACAGTGGGAACTATCTCTGTGCGCTGGCAGCGCTCCGGGAAGGGCTCAGGGAATATGAACCGGAGGAACCGCGTTTGCAGGCATGCGGGGAAACGATTGAAAAAATCCTGAAAACGACCGATCTCTCGGTTTTTTACGATCCCAAAGCCAAACTGTTTGCGACCGGCATCACCAAAGACGGGATACAAAGCCAGTCGCACTACGACTTTTTAATGAGCGAGGCGCGTACCGCCTGTTATTACGCTGTGGCATACCGGCAGGCGCCGCTGGAGCATTGGACGGCGCTGCGCCGTACGGCTGCGGGACATGCGGGGAAAGCGGGGCTGCTTTCCTGGACAGGGACGATGTTTGAATACCTGATGCCGCATCTGCTGCTGCCGGTATGGGAAGGTTCGGCACTGGCGGAATCGGTCAGTTATGCCATCGAATGCCAGAAAAGGCAGGGGAAGATGCGCGGGGAGCCGTGGGGGGTCAGCGAAAGCGGGTATTTTGGGTTCGATGAAGCGATGAATTACCTTTATCAAGCCCATGGCGTGCAGGCGATCGGCGTCAAGCCGGGACTTTCCAAAGAACGGGTGATCGCGCCATACGCCTGCTTTTTGGCGCTGCCATATGCGCCCAAGGACGCCTATGAAAACCTTTGCAGGATGGAAGAAATGGGGCTTTGCGGGGAGTATGGCTTTTATGAAGCGGCTGACTTCACCCCGCCCAGGCGCGGGCTGGGGGAATATGCCATTGTACGCTCGTTCATGGCCCATCATATTGGGATGAGCCTGGTTTCCTGCGTGAACCTGCTGTACAACGGAGCGATGCAAAAACGTTTTATGCACAGCCCGCAGCTAAATGCGGCAAAAAGCCTGCTGCAGGAAAAAATTCCGGTGGAAATGGAGGTGCGGGAGAATATGAATATGCCAAACGATCGAAAGGAACCGTCTTGCGACCGCAAGGCAGTCCCACACAGCCCGGAAGGGCAGCCGGCTTGTATGCTGCTTTCCGGGGGAGGGTTATCGGGCTTTTTCACCAATACCGGTGCCGGCTGGCTGCGATATCGGGGCGCGGATCTCACACGGCGCCCGGAAGGGCTGGCCGATGGGGCGCAGGGGATCTATGCCATCGCCCGGATCGGGGGGCGTACCCTTTCGCCGACCATGACGCCGCTATTTTTGCGTGAGAGCGGGACCCGCTATGCATGCGAAGAAAATGGAGGTGGGATATGCTACCGGGTTTCACAGGAGCTGTTTTCGGTTTCCCAGGAAATTTCCCTGCGCCAGGATCTGCCGGTGGCGTCCTGCCAAATCCGTGTGGAAAATCAGAGCCATACAAAGGCGGTAGCGGAAATTTTCCTCTATTTTGAACCGGTCCTCTCCGGATACCAGGAATACCGGGCACATCCGGCTTTTTCAAAGCTTTTTGTGGCCGGGGAGCGGGAAGAAAACAGCCGGACTTTACAGTTTTCCAGAAAAAACCGGAACGGAAGCGCCGGCTCGGCGCTGGCAGCAGGCTTTTTGGAGCCGTATGAATATGCGTATACCCTGCGGCGGGAATCGGTGACCCCCTATCCGGAAGGGTTGGGGAATCTGGCGTTTTTCCATCTGGCGCATATGGATGGAGCGGGTACGGCGCCGGATGGATGCTGCGCGATCAAGCTTTCGCTCACGGTGCCATCCGCAGCGAGCCGGACGGCGACCCTTCTGATCGCTGCGGGAAAAACAGCGAAAGAAGCATCCGAACACCTGTTAAAATCCCGCGGCCAGGAATATCCGGCAGCGCGGCCAGCCTTCTCCCGGGACACGCTGGCCGCACAGCTGGGCAGCCGATTGCTGCCATTTTTGCTTTTCCCATTGGAGTATGGCGCGAAACAGACGGATGCTTTGCAGGAAAATTTCTGCGGACAGGCAGGCTTAACGGCAATGGGGATCCCGGCAGAGGGGCCGATGGTGCTTTACGATTGGGAAAAGCTCCCGGACCGGGACAGCCTATTGGCTTATCTGCAGTTTTGGCGTTTGATGCGGCTGCACCGGATGGGGTTTACCCTTTGTGTGCTTTCCTCTGCGCCAATCCCGATACGGCTGCCGAAACAGGTGCGCCAAATCCAGGCCGGGCAGGTTTCGCAGGAACAGCTGGTTTTGCTGCGGGCGGCAGCATGCATGGCGATCGATGGAAGCATCCAGGATGGCCAGCAGGCGCCGCTGCGTTTCCCCGAAGGATGGCTGCACCCCCAGGCGGCACAGATCCCGCAGTCGGAGGGCCGGCTGGATGTGGTCGGCGGCAGCTTTTCGGGGGAGCGGTTCTATGTCAAGCGCGTGACCCCGCTGCCGTTTTCCCATGTGCTGGCCAATGAAACGTTTGGATGCCTCTGCGCGGACAGCGGGCTGGGGAACAGCTGGTGGAAAAATGCGTATTTTGGGCGTGTGACCGGCTGGTGCAACGATATTGCGAAAGGGCCTTCGGGGGAAAAGATGCTGCTGCGCACCAAGGCAGGCGTTTATGACCTGTGCAATGGCAGCCTTGCCAGTTTTTCACCGGAAAATGCCCGGTACGAGGGGACGGCGGGGGAGATTGCATTCCGTCTGGAGGTGGCTGTCGCGCCGGATTGCGGGAAAAAAGAGCTCACCTTATGGCTGGAAAACACGGGGGACATGCAGGAGGAAACAGCAGCGGCTTATTTCCTTGAACCAGTGATGGGTACCTTCCGGGAACAGGCAAAATATATCCATCTGGAGCAGGAAGGGGACTGCCTAATCCTGTTTAACCCATATCAGGCGGAACTGCATTTTTATGCGGCAGTCTATACACCCGGGGATTATCCCACCTATGCGACCGATAAACAGGCGTTTTACAGCGGGGATTGGTCGGCCGGGACGCTCGGCTGCCATGCTGACCCGGCGGTAGGGGTGGTGTTGAAAAAGTCCCTGCCGCCCCATGGGGAAACGATGTTCCGGTTCGTTTTGGCATGCGCGGACAGCCGGGAAGAAGCGGTTTTATCGGCGCATGGGGCGCCGCCGGGCGACCCGGCCAAACGGAACCCGGTTCTGCGGCAAATTCAGATCTCCACCCCGAGCCCCCAGCTCGACCGGTTGTTCAACGGATTTTTGCCGCATCAGATCACAGCTGGGCGGATGTGGGGACGGTGCGGGTTTTATCAATGCTCGGGGGCGTACGGCTTCCGGGATCAGTTGCAGGATGCCGCGGCCTGCCTGCCATTTGCCCCTCAGCTGGCAAAAGAACAGGTCCTGCGCTGCTGCGCGGTGCAGTTCCGGGAAGGGGATGTGCTGCATTGGTGGCATGAACTCCCACAGGGGGCGCAGGGGGTACGCACCCGGTTTTCAGACGATCTGGTGTGGCTGCCATATCTTGCGGCGCTGTACGACAAAAGTACCGGGGATGAAGCACTGCTCCATTGCCAGGTGAACTGGCTGGAAGGGGATATGCTGAATCCCGGGGAATCCGAGCGGTACGGCATATATCATCCCGCGCAGGAAACGGCGTCAGTCTATACCCACTGTGTCAAAGCGCTGGAAAAAGCATTTTCCCTGGGGGAACACGGCATCCCAAAGATCGGCTGCGGGGATTGGAACGACGGGTTTTCCAATGTCGGCGCGGGGGGAAAAGGGGAAAGCGTCTGGCTTGGAATGTTTTTGGCAATGATGTTTGAGCGGTTTGCGCCTCTTTGTGAACGGTTCGGGGATATGCACCGCGCGGCGACCTTCCGCGGGAATGCGGCCATGCTGCGGGAACGCATCGATGCAAACGGCTGGGATGGATATTGGTACCTGCGGGCATTTTATGATGACGGTTCCCCGATGGGGAGCAGCCGGGATGCCGAATGCCGGATCGACCTTTTGCCGCAGAGTTTTGCCGTATTTTGCGGCATGCCCGACCAGGGACGGGTCCAATTGGCATTGGAATCGGCTTTGGGGCATCTGCTGGATGAGAAAGGGAAGCTGGTGCGGCTGTTTTGGCCGCCGTTTTCATCGCATACGCCAAGCCCCGGATATATCCAGGCATACCCGGCGGGAATCCGGGAAAACGGCGGCCAATATACCCATGCGGCGGTTTGGCTCGCGCTGGCTTTGCTGGAAGCCGAGCGGCCGGATGACGGATGGAAGGTGCTGGAGATGCTCAACCCGGTGTGGCGCTGCGGCAATCGGGACTGGGCGCGGGCGTATAAGCTGGAGCCGTATTATATCGCCGCCGATATCTATACCCATCCGAACGCCTACGGGCATGGCGGATGGAGTATCTATACAGGCGCGGCCGGATGGTATTACCGGGCGGTTGTGGAGGGGCTGTTCGGGCTGGCCTTCCTGCCAGGCAGGGTCGAATGCCGGCCGCGGCTGCCGCAGGACTGGCAGCAGGTTGGGATTTGTATCTGTGAGGGAAAGGCAAAGCTTGCCATTACCATCCGTAGGAAAGGGGAAAAATCGCTGTTGATCGACGGGGCGCCGGCAGTATCGGCAGATCAGATCCCGCTGGACGGCGAGAGCCATGAGATTTTGTTAACGATTTGAGAACAGGCAAAAAAAGGGTTCCATGCAAAGGGTTTTTGTGGTATGATGATAAAGCTGTATGGATGAGGGAAAATCCGGTTTTGCCCACTGGTTATGGCGTGGAGGGATTTCCCGCGATATGAAGTGAAGTTTAGACAGGAGATTGAAAGATGAGCAGTCCGTTTCGGAGGGAACCGATCGGCGACGGCGTTTTTTTCAGCTGGATCACCGATCCGAAATTCAAACACAACCGGATCACCGCGAGCCTGCTGCTCCCACTGGAAAGGGAACAGGTGACCAACCGCGCAGTGGTGCCGTTTATCCTGCGCAAAGGATGCGCGGATTACCCAGATTTTACCGAGCTGAATCGAAAACTATGTGCGCTGTATGGCGCTTCGCTGGCGTGCGACGTTTCCAAATTCGGCGCATATCAGGCGCTGGAGCTTTCCGTTTACAGCGTGGACGACCGGTTTACGCTGGATAACGCCCATTTGGTGGAAGAGTCGGCCCGGCTGCTCGCGCAGGTGCTACTGCGCCCGAAGCTGGTGGACGGCCGTTTCAGTGAGCAGGATGTCCTGCTGGAACGGCAGCAGCTGATTGATGCGATCGAAAGCCAGATCAATGATAAGCGGCTTTATGCGATGAGCAAATGCAAGGCGGCCATGTGCGCCGGGGAGAAGATCGCGGTCGAAAAATATGGATATATCGAGGATGCGCAGGAAATCACCCCGCAGTCGGCTTATGACGCCTATTGCAATGCGCTTGACCGTGCGCAGATCGAGATCGCGTTTGTCGGCGCGGGGGAGGCCGGGATCGCCAAAGAGATTTTCCAAAATGTTTTTGCCGGCGTCCAGCGGCATCCGGTGCTGACGGCGCCTTATCATGGGAGGACGGCTGCAGAAAAGGTACAGGAGACGGTGGAAGAACTGGACGTCACCCAGTCCAAGTTGGTGATGGGGTTCCGCACCGGCGAGATCAAGGACCGGCATGCCATGATGGCGATGCGGATGATGGTCGCGCTGTTTGGCGGAACGCCAAATTCCAGGCTGTTTTTGTATGTGCGGGAAAAAATGAGCCTTTGCTATTACTGCGCTTCCCGGTTCGACCGGCTGACTGGGTTGATGTTTGTGGACAGCGGGGTAAAACGGGAAAACAAACAGAAAGCCTATGATGAAATCCTGCATCAGCTGGATCTGCTGCGCCGGGGCGAATTTGAAGAAAGTGAAATCACTGCGACCAAGCTGCTGCTGCAGACGTCGCTCAAGGCGGTAGGGGATTCGCTCGGCGCGCTGGACGAATGGTACCTTTCGCAGACGGTGGGCGGCAGCTGCATTTCCCCGGAAGAGGAAAGCGCTCTGCTGGAAGAGATCACAAAGGATGATATTATAAAGGCTGCCAACCAGGTGACGTTGGACACCGTCTATTTCCTGACCGGAAAGGAGGCGCAGTGAGATGGAAAGAAAAGTGATCCATTCCGACCGTCTGGGGGAGGATATGATCCGCATCCATCATGACAGCGGGCTGACCATGCTGCTTTGCCCGATGCAGGGGTTTTCGACTGCTTACGCCGCGTTTACGGCAAATGTCGGTTCGGTGGATACTGCGTTCAAGACCCAGTATGATGATGATTTTGTAGAGGTCCCTGAGGGGATTGCCCATTTTTTGGAGCATAAGATGTTTGAAAAGCCGGAGGGGGACGCCTTTGCGCTTTATGCAAAGACCGGCGCTTCAGCCAATGCCTACACCTCTTTTGATAAGACCTGTTATCTGTTTGCATGCACCGACCAGTTTGAGGAATCGCTGAAAATCCTGCTGGATGTGGCCCGCAGGCCGTATTTTACAAAGGAATCGGTTGCCAAAGAACAGGGGATCATTGGGCAGGAAATCCAGATGTATGACGACAGCGCCGATTGGCGGGTGCTGTTTAACCTTCTGGGTGCGCTTTACCATAACCATCCGGTGCGCATCGATATCGCAGGGACGGTGGAATCGATTGCCCAGATCGACCATGAACTGCTCTACCGCTGCCACCGCACCTTTTATAATCTGAATAATATGGTGCTTTGCGTAGCCGGGAATTTCACTGAGGAAATGGTGCTGCGCGCGGTGGACCAGGTGATCAAACCGGATGAAAAACCGATCGAGGTCACCCATAAGATCACCGAGGAACCGGCTGGCATCTGCAAGCCGCTGGTGGAGCAGAAGCTGGTTGTGGCGACGCCGCTGTTCAACCTGGGTTATAAAGGGGTTTCGACTGGGCCTGCGGGAAACATGAAAAACCAGATCCTAGATGAGATCCTTTGCGAAATAGTCGCTGGGGAGGCCTCGCCGCTCTACCGGAAGATGTACGATGAAGGGATCATCAATGTGACCTTTGGTACGGAAGTGATGGCGGGCCGGGATTATATGTGCACGATCTTTTCCGGTGAGAGCCGCGAACCGGAACGGGTCGCAGCGGAAATTCGTGCGGAAGTCGAGCGGCTCGGGCGGGAAGGGCTGGACCGGGAATTCTTCGAACTCTGCCGCCGGGCGACCTATGGCCGGTATATCGGGATGTACAGCCGGATCGAGTCGGTGGCCGGGCTGATGTCGGCCGCATATTTTGCCGGTGTGGAGGATATCTACTCGATTTTGGATTTTGTGGCGGATGTGACCCTCGAGCAGATGCAGCAGCGCCTGAAAATTGCATTGGATAATGACAAATCGGCGCTGTCGATCATACGTCCGCAGGAAACGGGGGATGAGGCATGAACGGGACTTTGGTATCCTTCCCGGGACTTGGGATCGAAGAATTTACGCTGAATCGGATCGCTTTTTCAATTGGCGGCATACACATTTATTGGTATGGGATCATCATTGCACTGGGCTTTTTATGCGCGGTGGGATATATTTTTAAGCGGGCCCGCTCCTTTGGCGTGGACGCCGACCGGGCGCTGGATGTGGTCATCGGGACGGTGCTTGGCGGCGTAGTGGGCGCGCGGATATATTATGTGATTTTTTCCTGGGATCAATATAAGGATAACCTTTCGGATATATTCAAAATCTGGGAGGGCGGCATCGCGATCTATGGCGCTGTACTGGCTGGGTTCCTTGTCGCCTGGCTGCTTTGCCGGCTGCGGAAGGTCAAGTTCCTGCCGATGGCCGATGTGTCGGTCACAGGCGTCATTCTGGCGCAGGGGATTGGGCGCTGGGGGAATTTTGTGAATGTGGAAGCGTTTGGGAGCGTGACCGATCTGCCGTGGCGGATGTGTTCGCCCAGGATTGCCGATTACCTGACCAACCATGGTTTGATCGACGGCGAAACAGCGGACAAAATCCTTGCGGGTACCCTTGGGGTACATCCCACCTTCTTTTATGAATCGGTCTGGTGCCTGATCGGGTTTGTTTTGCTGGTTTGGTTCACCAAACGCCGCCGTTTCGATGGGGAAGTCACCCTGTTTTACCTCGCCTGGTATGGGGCGGAGCGGGCCGTTGTGGAAGGGCTGCGCACCGACAGCCTGATGTGGGGCGATGTGCGGGTGTCGCAGGCGCTGGCCTGCCTGCTCTTTGTCGCTTCGGTGGTTATCTGGATCGTGATCCGCAAGAAAATCAAGAATGCAGATGACCCGGATTACCTGAAACTGTATGTGGATACCGCAGAAGGACAGGCTGTTTTGGACGGCAGTTTCTATGCAAAACCGGATGGGACCCAGGAAAATACTCAAGAAGCTGCGCCTGCCCAGGCAGAGGGTTCCGCCGATGCGCAGGCTGCTGCGGAAGATGAGGGGATGCCGGAAGGCAGCGCGCAGGAAAGCCCTTCGCCGGAATCGGAAAAACAGGAAGAAACGATCGATATACAGCAAACAAGCGACACTGAAACGACAGAGGGAGATGGCCGGGATGAAAGCAAAATTGATTGATGGGAAAGCGGTTTCCGCCAAACTGCGGGAGTCCTTGAAGCAGGAGGTCGCTAATCTGGCCGAGGAAGGGATTACCCCCGGCCTGGCGGTGATCATCGTCGGGGATGACCCGGCTTCGAAGGTATATGTCCGCAACAAGGAAAAAGCCTGCGAAGAATTGGGGATCTATTCAGAAAAGTATGAGCTGCCGGCGCAGACGACCCAGGAGGAATTGACCGAACTGGTGAAAAAACTGAACCAGAAACCGGATATCGACGGCATCCTGGTTCAGCTGCCGCTGCCGAAACATCTGGATGAAAAGGCGATCATTGAAACCATTTCGCCCAGCAAAGACGTGGACGCCTTCCATGCGCAGAATGTCGGGCGCATCATGATTGGGGATTATAAATTCCTGCCCTGCACGCCTGCCGGTATCATGGAACTGATCGCTTCGACCGGCATCCCGGTGGAAGGGAAGGAATGTGTGGTCGTGGGTAGGAGCAACATCGTTGGAAAGCCGATGGCAATGCTGCTGCTGCATCAAAACGGGACGGTCACCATCTGCCATTCCCGGACAAAGAATTTGGCTGAGGTGACAAAACGGGCGGATATCCTGGTGGTTGCAATTGGGAAAGCGAAATTTATCACTGCTGATATGGTCAAAGAAGGCGCAGTCGTGATCGACGTGGGGATGAACCGGGATGAAAACGGGAAGCTTTGCGGCGATGTGGATTTTGACGCAGTGTGCGAGGTGGCCGGGGCGATCACGCCGGTGCCTGGCGGCGTCGGGCCGATGACCATCACCATGCTGATGAGAAATACCATTACAGCTGCAAAAGGATGATGTTTTAAAAAACATAGTTGACAGGCTGTTTTAAGTGTGCTAAAATATTTTATGCCGCATGTTCCGGGCTAAAAGTGCGCATATACGCCGCCCGTTGGCAGCGAGTCTGATATGAAATGAGGAAAAAGCATGTACGCAGTGATTTGCACTGGCGGTAAGCAGTATCGCGTTTCGGAAGGCGATGTTGTTTACATTGAGAAGCTTGACGCTGAGGCTGATTCTACCGTGAATTTTGAGCAGGTTCTTGCTGTGGGCAAGGACGACGGCGTTGTCGTGGGCGCTCCGTTGGTGGATGGCGCAGTGGTTACCGGTAAGGTGCTGAAAAACGGGAAAGCAAAGAAGATCACCGTTATGACCTACCGTCCGAAGAAGGGTTCTGCCCGGAAATTGGGCCACAGACAGCCGTATACAAAAGTTGAAATCCAGTCCATCCAGGCTTAAAATTCAGATTGAGAAAGCAGAGGTGTTAATCCATGGCACATAAGAAAGGTGTAGGTTCTACTAAGAACGGACGCGATTCCGAATCCAAACGGCTCGGCGTAAAAAGGGCTGACGGCCAGTTCGTATTGGCCGGCAACATCCTGGTGCGCCAGAGAGGTACGCATATCCATCCGGGCACGAATGTCGGGAAAGGCTCTGACGACACCCTGTTCGCTTTAGAGGACGGCGTCGTACGGTTTGAGCGCTATGGGCGCGACCGCAAAAAGGTTTCCATCTATCCGGTTCAGTAACAAAAAAGTCCCGAGTCTTGCACTCGGGCTTTTTTTCTCTTTGGAAGAATGCGTAGCTTCGAAAAAAGCGCCTGATCGAAGGGCTTTCGAACGCACTGTGAAGATGCCGCGCGGCGGCATGGAGGAAAAAACATGTTTGTAGATAAGGTAAAAATCCGCATTAAGGCGGGCGACGGCGGCGCGGGGGCGGTCAGCTTCCGGCGGGAAAAATATGTGGCTGCCGGTGGCCCGGACGGCGGGGACGGCGGGAAAGGCGGGGACATCATTTTCCAGGCGGACACCAACCTTTCCACGCTGGTGGATTTTAAATATAAAAAGCGTTATTTTGCCCAGAACGGGCAGAACGGCGGTACAAACCGATGCAGCGGGAAAAATGCGCCGCCGCTGGTGATCCGAGTACCCAAGGGGACGGTGGTGCGGCATGCACAGACCGGGCGCGTAATGGCGGATTTATCCACCGAGGAACCGGTCACTGTGGCTCAGGGAGGGAAAGGCGGCTGGGGAAACAGCCATTTTGCGACCCCGACCCGCCAGGTGCCGCGTTTTTCCAAGCCTGGGCTGCCCGGCGAAGAATATGAAGTCGAACTGGAATTGAAGCTGCTGGCTGATGTGGGGCTGGTGGGCTTCCCGAATGTCGGGAAATCCACCCTGCTTTCGATGGTCAGCGCGGCAAAACCGGAGATTGCAAACTACCATTTTACCACCCTGACGCCGGTGCTGGGGGTCGTTTCGGTTGAGGAAGGGAAATCTTTTGTAATGGCCGATATCCCGGGCCTGATCGAAGGGGCCAGCGAAGGGGTCGGGCTTGGACATGAATTTTTGCGCCATGTTGACCGCTGCCGCCTGATCGTCCATGTGGTGGATGTGTCAGGGATCGAATGCAGGGATCCCATTGAGGATTTTAAAACGATCAACACGGAATTGGAACGGTTCCATGCGGAACTGGCGTCCCGGCCGCAGATCGTGGCGGCCAACAAATGCGATATGGCTTCCCCCGAACAGGTCGCGCGCTTCCGGGAATTCATCGAAAAGCAGGGATACGAGTTTTATCCGATTTCCGCCGCAATCGGCCAGGGGACAAAAGAACTGATTTATGCCGTTTCCCGGATGCTGGATACGCTGCCGCCGATCAAACAATATGAGGTGGAGTATGTCCCGCTGGAAGAGCGGGAACGCCTGGCACGGAATGTATTTGATATCCGGGTGGTGGACGGCATCTATGTGGTCGAGGCCGATTGGCTGATGTCCGCTTTGGGGATGGTCAATATGGATGACTATGAGTCCTTGCAGTATTTCCAGAGGGTGCTGCGCAGCAGCGGTATTATTGATAAATTGGAGGAAATGGGGATACAGGAAGGGGATACCGTCAGCATTTTGAATTTTGAGTTTGATTATATCAAATAAGGTGGAGGCAGTTTATGCTTGATTATACGGGGACAGCGCAGGACCCCCGCCAATTCAGCCCGCTCACCCTGGCCTTCCTGGGCGATGCGGTGTTTGAACTTTGCGCAAGGCAAAGGGTCCTGGAGAGCGGCAACCAGCCGGTCAACGGGCTGCATAAACAGGCGGTCGCTTTAGTGAATGCTGGGGCGCAGTCGCAGGGATTGGAAAAAATACTCGATCAGCTGACCGAAGAGGAGATGGCTGTCTATAAACGGGGGCGCAATGCCACCTCCAACAGCACCCCAAAACATGCCGAACTGTCCGATTACCGGCGTGCCACCGGTGTGGAGGCGCTGTTCGGGTACCTGTACCTGATGGGCAGGCAGGAGCGGATCGCAGAGCTTTTTGCGCAGATGAACCCGCCGGAAACCGGGATGCAGGACGGGTAAGGCGGCTGCCGCAGGCATCCTGCCTTGGCACAATTTGCAAAAAATGAGATTCAGAAAAGAATCCAAGCAGAAAAGCAGCCTTGACAAGGTAGAACCCTTGTCAAGGCTGCTTTGTATCTCTATGGCTTTCAGGCATTTTCCAGAAGGCTGGCAAGCGCCTGTTTCGGCTGAACGCCGATGGTGCGTTTGACCTCCTGGCCATCCCGGAAAACAACAATCGTGGGAATGGACATAATACCAAATTTGTTCGCCAGATCCGGCTCATCGTCGATATTTACCTTGCCGACAACCGCTTTCCCTTCAAAATCATTGGCTAATTCATCGATCACCGGAGCAAGCATTTTGCACGGGCCGCACCAGGACGCCCAGAAATCTACCAATACAAGCCCTTTGGACTCCAAAACGCCCGACTGGAAGGTATCTTTACTAAAATGTACAACTGCCATATTCAGACCTCCTAAAAGAAATATTTTCCTTTGACTAAATTATACACAAAAATGGTATATAATCAAGTGGTTTTTGAAAAATTTATAGTCTATTCACAGATAACCTTCTGCAAATGGCCGATCAGCGGCGATAGACCCACTTTCCGGCTTTGATCGTCCCCAAAACGGGGATATCCCGGATATCCTCTGCCGGGAGAGCGAGTGGGTCGTGTGTTCCCAGGATGACAAAATCCGCTTTTTTGCCGGGGCGGATGCTGCCTTTCTCATTTTCCTCGAAATACTGGAATGCAGCATTTATGGTCACTGCATGGAATGCTTCCAGCACAGAAATCCGCTCATCTGCCCCCAAAAGGACGCCGGATTTAGTGAGCCGGTTTGCGGCGCACCAGACCGTTTCGAGCATATCCGGCGCGATCACCGGTGCATCTTGATGGAAGGTAAACCGGATTCCCTGGTTTAAAGCAGAATTTGCCGGACTGATATGGTTCGCACGTTCCGGGCCAAAGTTTTCCAGGTGGATATCTCCCCAATGATAGACATGCGCCACAAAGAAAGAGGGGATCACCCCCAGGTTTTTCACCAGCTGAAGCTGATCGCGTCCCAAAAGCTGGGCATGGATCATGACCGGACGCATGTCCGCAAGGGGATGCCCGCTATCAACAGCCGTTTGCAGGGCGGAAAGGTATTGTGCGGCAGCGGCATCCCCATTGCAATGGGCGAGCAGCTGAAGACGGTGGCCGGCGGCATAAAGTACGGCGTCCAGCACCTGCCGGTCGGACATGGTGGGGTATCCGGAGTATTTGCCGTCCCCACCCAGATACGGTTCGCGCATCCAGGCGGTGCGGCCCTGCGGGGAGCCGTCCAGGAAGATTTTTAATCCGCCCAATTTAAAATGCCGGTCGTACTGCCCGTGCGCATGGGGGAACGCTGCAAAAACGGTATCGCACGCCTGGTAGTCCGCATATCCGACGACATCCAGGTCGAGCAGCCTGTCCACCATCAATTTTTGATAGATCGGAACCAGCTGGGTTGGCAGCATACCTTCCTGAACGGTGGAAATCCCATAGGAGGCGTACCGTTCCTGCGCTTTGCGGCAGCCTTCCAGCAGGTCGTCCAGGCTTGGCATGGGGACCTGTTTCTGATAAAACAGGAAGGCATTTTCTTCCATATAACCGGTTGGGACGCCGTGATCTTTTTCAATCCGCCCGCCGTCCGGGGCAGGGGTATTGCCATCGACATGCAGCAGCTGCAGCGCCAGGGTATTGAACACCCCGACATGCCCGGATTTATGCTGAAGCATCAACGGATGCTCCGGCGCTGCTTCATCCAGTATTGCGCGCAGGGGATGGCGTTTCTCCTGCAATTGGTTGTGGTCGTATCCGCTTGCAATCACCCAGCTGCCGGCAGGGATGCGGTTCGACTGGATAAAGCTGCGGATGCGTTCGCAAATTTGGGAAAAAGAGATGGTTTCTTCCAGGGAAACCTGCAAAAAGGAATTGGCGGTTGCAGAAAAATGGCTGTGCGGGTCAATAAACGCCGGGAGCATGCACGCGCCGTCCAAATTGACCGGCTGGGCGTCCGTCGCCTGGGGACGCAGCTCGGTTTCGTCCCCAACAGCCAGGATCCGCCCGTCTTCCACCAGGACAGCTTGGGCATATAAATTGGGTTCCATCGTCAGGATAGTGCCATTATAATAAAACTGTTTCATGGGTTTATTTTACCTCCCTTTATCCAAAACATGCGCAGGAAAACCGGCCTGGCGGGGATGGAACGCTTTATGCGCACAGGGCGATGGGGGTCAGGAATTGAAGCTGCCGTCCCAAATGGGCATATTGGAAAGATATTCCGACCTCACCGCCGGGACATAGTAAGCGCCATAAGTCTTCATCCCATCCTCTTCGAGTTCCGGGATTTCGGCATAAAACCGGTAATAGGGCATATAGTACTGCTCCTGTTCTCCCGTCCGATAGACGAGTTCCACCTTTTTGACATATGCTGCGCCGGGCATTTCATATGGCACGGTGGTGATATAGTTCCCGTTCAGAAGCAATTTTTCCGCCTGTTTGGAAGTGATGATTGGGTAATCCCCAACCTTCTTGGATAAATCCGGCTGGAAAATCCGCATCAGGAACAATTCCCCGTTGTCGTCGCAATAAAATGCCGCCCGGTTAAAATGATAATGGATGATCTGCTGGACTGCATCGCCGCTGGCGTCAAAAAATTCGATCGAATACGACTGCTGTTTATAAATATTGTAATCCCCGCCAAAAATATTGGCTTGCGGGTCATCCATGCCGATGACCTCCTGGTACTCAGATTTCAGATATTCCGCTGCAGCGGCAATCGATTCATAAGACGCATAATGGGTAAAATCATACCCGTCAGGGAGTGCAACAGGTGGCTCGAAAGAGATTTCAGCCGTCAGATGTTCATCCACTTCGATTTTGAGCCCGTCTGTTTCGGCGATCAGCCTGGTCGGGTCAAAATATCCCTCCGGGACAGGCCCGCCGGTCAGTTCCATCTTTTCGGTGATTTCCTGCCGGGTTTCTTCGTCGGGCGCATCGTCGGTGATGTCCAGCGAACCGGCGTCCAGGCCGAACCTGCCCGCAATATCGATCAGGAATTCCCGCATCCGGTCAAAATCCGCGCCGGATGCAAGATGGTATTTGGGATCGTAAGTGATGGGGTTTTCGAAAACCGGAAGGGTGGATAATGGGAGATCTTCATTCCAGGGGTTGGCGTTCACCAGTTCCGAGATATCGTAGGCCATATACCCCTCAAACCCCATGCCGACATTGTTTTCCGAGATGGTGAGCAAGGGAAGTTCCGGGAGCTGTGGTTCGGCCTGCCGCAGGTAAGACTGTGTGCCCGCGAATACCGCCAGGCAAAGGCATGCTGCGGCACAGGCCCATTTCCACCAGACCGTTTTCCTCGGGGGCTTTTGGCTGCGCAGGGCATCCGTTTCTGCAAGGATGTCATCAGGCAGCAGGCCGAGCGCATCGCTAAACTGTTCCGGTTTCATAGATCGAACCCCTCCTGTAACAAATAGGATTTCAGGCCCTGCCGCGTGCGGTACAGCATGCTTTTCAGTGTCGATTCCCGGACGCCGGAATATGCTGCGATCTCTTTAAGCGGGTCCAGATAGTAATAGCGTCCCACAAAGATGCTGCGTGTTTGTGCGGGGAGGGTATAGAGATAGGCATTGATGGCCTCGGCCAGCAGGCGCAGGTCGGATTGCTGCATGGTGGTATCCCCGCCGGATACACAATCCTCCAATTCAGAAAGGGAAATGGCATATTCCGACCCATGGCGTTTTTTCCGGCTGCGTGTCCGAAAACGGTCAATCGAAAGCTGGCGGGTAATCCTGCCCAGATAAGCGGAGAGGATGGCCGGCCGACGGGGCGGCATCGAATCCCACGCCTTCCAATAGGTGTCGTTGACGCATTCCTTGCTGTCTTCCAGGTCAAAAAGGATATGATACGCAATATTCGAAAGATAGCAGCCATATTTTTGCTCGGTCTGTTGGATCGCGGATTCATCCCGCTGCCAGTACAGCGAAACGATCTGGTCGTCCTGCATACATCCACTTCCTTTCCCGTTTTAAAATGGAGGCTTCTATATGATATACCGACAAAAAACAGGTTTGGTTGCGCCAAAATCACATTTTTCAGAATAAAATCAAAAAGAAAGGCGGCGCATGGGAATTACCCCTGCACCGCCCATCCCAATATCATGATACCCGGAGCAATCAGTCGATATAGCGAAGAAGGGATGCGTGATCCTTTTTCGGTACGGGATTGACCGGGGCTTTGGGGACGCCGATGGCAACCAGCGCGATCAGGTCTTCCTCTTCCGGGACAGAAAAAATCTCTTTGGCAGCGGCAACATCAAAAATCCCCATGATGACAGTGCCGAGCCCTTGTTCCCAGGCGGCCAGACAGAGAGTCTGGGTCGCGACGCCACAGTCGAAAAACTCATATCCATCGCCAAAGATGGTGGAAGGCGAACCGTCCCGCTCATAGCCGCTGCGTTTTTTCATCGCGGAAACAGCGATCAAGGCCGGCGCACTGCTTACAATGCGGGCATTATAGTCCGGCAGGGTCGCGGCGATGCGGTCAAGCGTTTCGCGTTTTACAGCCGCTGTATAGCGGGTCGGCTGCGCATTTTTCCACGAAGGGACCTGCGCAGCAGTGTCGATCAGCCTGGCAAGCGTTTCCTTGCTGACCGGGGTATCGGCAAACGCGCGGATGCTTCGCCTTTCTTTGATACATGTAATGACGTCCATGAATGATTCCTCCCCAACGGCGTATGATACGCCGTTTTTTTACTTAATCGTCTTGTTTGATAAATTCCTGGATAAGAGAAGTTTTGGGTACCAGGGAAAGGTCAATATTAAAAAAGTGTTGGTAAGAGGCGCGCAGGCGGGAAATCGTTTCCAGATGGCAGGCCGAGCAGGCGCTGTCCAGCGCATGCAGGATTCCCTGCCGGTAAAGGTATGGCTCATAGGCGTGGGTGGAATCAATATGCAGGTCGGCGTACTGACGGTAAGGGCGGATATACAGGTCTTCACCCTTGAGGACATAATCCCACATCTGGAAAGTTTCGTCCGCAGAAGTCGCCCGATAGCTGTAATCGCGCAAAATGCGGCGGGTAAGCCGCAAATCCCGCGCAGTGAGCAGGCGTTCGGCGCCGTGATAGAATTCGCTGTGGGTGCTGATATAGATTTTCATTGATGGGAAGGTGGATACCGGCTCGGAAATCAATGGATTGAGCGCATGGATCCCTTCAAAGATCAGGATGGTATCCCGATCGAATCGCAGATCGATCGACTCAGCGGCCCGGCGGTTGGTTGCCCAGTCAAAAATGGGGAACTGGGCGCGTCCGGTGTGCAGGAGTTCTTTGACGACCTTTTCAAAATGCTCCAGGTCAAGCCCCTCGATACTTTCATAGTTCTGGTAGCCGTCCTGCCAGCGGGGAAGGTCGGTCTCGGACTTATAAAAATTATCCAGCGAAACCGAATTGATCTTTTTGCCGCGGGCGCGCATACCCTCGGCAATTTTTTGCGCAGTGGTGGTTTTGCCGGAGCCGGATGGACCTGTGATCAGCACAATCTGGCGATTGTCCTCAGAAATCATGTCACAGGCTTCTTCGATTTTTTTTGCATAGGCCGATTCCGCTTTTTCAATGACTGGATACGGGTTGGAGCGCAGAGATTCACAAAAATCTTCTATCTGGACACGATCCAGAATGCTGCTGTATTTCACAGAAATCCCCCTTTTCAACAAATAATGAATGATACTACTATACCACATTTTTTGCCTGTCTTGCAAGTGCCAGGCAGATATGGTATTCACGAAGAAAACTGTTTATATTGCACAGATGAAATGTAAAAAATATGTAAAGATCGTGCAAGGATACAAACTATCGGAATCCCTCTTGCTTTTGCTGGATGAAAAGTGCAGAATAGGGAATTGACAGGAAGAAAGGTGTGAGAAGGGTTTGTTCAGCAGACGGGATTTGGTGAGGCTGATCGTGCCGCTGATCATTGAACAGTTTTTGGCGGCGACCATTGGGATCGCAGATACATTGATGGTTTCCAGCGTAGGGGAAGTGGCGGTATCCGGCGTTTCCCTGGTGGATTCGATCAATGTATTGCTTCTGCAGGTGTTTGCCGCGCTGGCGACAGGAGGCGCAATCATCGCTGCGCAGTATCTTGGCAGGGATGACGTCGACGACGCCAATATGGCTGCAAAACAGCTGTTGGTCGTGACGACCATTTTTTCGGCCGCGATCATGGGCATCTGCCTGCTTTGGAAAGAGCAGATATTATTTGCCATGTTCGGCGCGGCGGAAGCGGCGGTCATGGAAAATGCGCTGGTATATTTCTGGATTTCTGCGTTCAGCTATCCGCTGATTTCTTTATATAATGTGGGCGCGGCGCTGTTCCGGGTGCAGGGGAACTCACGGATTTCCATGCTTGCCGCGCTGCTGATGAATATCACCAATATTGGGTTCAATGCATGGTTCATCTATGGGATGAATATGGGCGCGGCGGGTGCGGCGCTCGGTTCGCTGATTTCCAGAGGATTCGGCGCTGCATTCCTGCTTTTGCTGTTACATAACCATAACAACCGGGTATACCTGTATTGGGATCGGTCTTTCCGCCTGCAAAAGGATATGGTGCGCAATATCTTGCGGATCGGCATCCCCAACGGCATCGAAAACGGGATGTTCCACATCGGGAAATTGCTGGTCGCAGGCTTGATTGCTACTTTTGGGACGGTAGCGATCACAGCCAATGCGATAGGCAACAGCGTGATGACGATGATACAGATTCCCGGCTCTGCTGTCGGCCTGGCGATCGTGACAGTGATTGGTCAATGCGTTGGCGCACAGGATTACAGGCAGGCAAAGCGGTATACGAAACTGCTGATGGGCATCTCTTATGGTACGATGCTGGTCACGACCCTTGGATCCGTACTGATTATGCGGCAGATCATCGGGCTGTTTGGCGCGCTCACTGCCCAGACTGCCCAGGCGGCATGGGAGGTTTGCGTATCCAGTTGTATCGTTGAAGCGCTCATCTGGCCGTCTTCCTTTACGCTGCCCAACGCGCTGCGGGCGGCAGGGGATGTGCGGTTTACCATGATTACTTCTGCTGTTTCCATGTGGGCATTCCGGATCGGCATGAGTTATGTGCTGGGCAGTTGGATGCACATGGGGCTGATGGGCGTTTGGGTGGCGATGTACATTGATTGGGCCGTGCGCTCCGCTTTCTTTATCGTGCGCATGATCAGCGGGAAATGGATGAAGATCAAGGTCATCTGACAGATATGGAAAAACGCTGTCCACAGCAATTTATGCGGTGGACAGCGTTTTTTATGTGTTTTCGGCTAAAACCGGAAAAACAGGTAGGGATCTCCGGTGTCGGAGAAACGTATTTCCGGGATCTCATCCAGTTCCAGCATGGAAGAAGCCAATGTCTGCCCGTTTTCGTCCATCAGGCGGATATCAAACTGGTCAGCTTCCTCGTAGGCGAGGGAAGCGCCGGGAGGAACCGACGCCATGGCATCTATTTTTTCCCCATTCAGGAAATCGGAAATTTCCCAATGGGCATGCAGCAGTATGGCGTTGGGGATATGCAGCTGGATGGAGCCATCCTCCAAACGACTGATGGCAAACTGCCCAAGCAGTTGGCTGGCGCGGTCGGAACGCGCCTGTCCGGACAGGTTTTCCCAGGTAAGTTCCCGCTGCGCCAACACAGCGCCCTGTCCATCCCACAAGGTGAAGGTCAGTGTATAACGCTGGATGCCTTCCCAGGAGGCGGGCAGGGAGGTGAGCGCTCCGGGTTCCGGCTGTATGGAAGCCTCCGGCCAATCTGCAGCCGTACCGTCTGACAGCACCTTTTGGCCGCTGGTTGTCCAATACCAGCTTTCATCCGCCGAAAGGGGGGCGATATACAGGATCGCTTGCTGTTCCGGCTGGCAGGAAACCGACCATGCCAGGTTATCCATCAAGACAGCGGGGTCAGACTCCGGCGCATCCGGCCCGGTGATGAAAACAGCGGTCGGGCCGTCCGCCCCGCCGATGATGCCAATCGAAGCAGCCTCACCTGGGGAAAAGAAATAGGAAGCGAAGCTGCATCCAATCAGGGTGAGCAGCGTGATGGATAAAGCGGCCAGAAGTACCAGACGTTTTGAGGGATGTTTTTGTTCCAGAAGCATCGAAAGACGCTTTTTCAGATCCTTTTTGGAAAGGCTGAAGGCGGAGGAAAAGGCGGGATATTTTTTGGTTTGTCCCATCAGTTCCAAGATCGCCATGCCATAGGCTTTACGCTCAGAAAAGTCCATCCCTTTTGTTGCCGCGGCGTCACAGGAAAATTCGCAGAGCGCCTGGATGCGCCGGAAAACCAGCCAGGCCAGAGGATTGAACCAGTGCAGCGTGCGGATTACAAGGGCAAAAAGCTTATAAAACAGATCGCCGTTCCGGTAATGGGACAGTTCATGCAGCAGGATAAAGCGCAGATTTTGTTGGGGGATTTCTGTATCTGGAAGCAGGATGCGCGGATGCAGCAGCCCGATCAAGATGGGCGAATCGATCAGCGGGGAGGTATAGAGCGGGATGGTGCGGCGGATTTTCAGCTGGGTACGGCAGCAGGCGAGGACTTCCAGCATTTGGGGATCTTGCACCGGTGTGCAGCGCTTTTTTAAATACCCCAAAAAACGCAGGCCGCGCCAGATTTCGCGGCAGATACAAATCAGTACCCCGCCGAGCCATATAATGCCGAGTACAGAATACAGCGGGATCAGCAGATAACCGCCGGATTGGCCGGATGAAGGGAGCGGGAGGACAGGAAAGGATAAAGCGTCGTTTACAGCTGCTACCGGTGAAAGCGATTCAAAAGCCGGCAGGGATTCCGGCTGGGGCAGCGGGATACGCAGAGGGATCAAAAAAAGCAGGAGCACTGGCGCCCAGCTCCAATAACGCCAGCGCGGAGAAAAACGGCGGGCTAAAAACGGCTGGATCAGCAGAATAAGCAGCGCACCGATCCCACCGGCCAGGGTGAGCGGCAGAAGGGTATCGGCAAAGAACAGATATGACAACAGATTTGAAAACAGCATCCAATCACTTCCTTTCCAACCATTCCTTGAGTTCCTGCAGATCTTCCGGGCTGATGGAAGAACTGTCATAAAGGGCGGCAAAAAAGCTTTTCACACTGCCGTGATGCATTTCATTGAGAAAAGCTCTGGTTTCTGCCGCCTGATAGCCGGCTTCAGAGAGAGTCGGGGTATAGGAGTTCAGTTTTCCGGTTTTGGTGAGGGAAAGGATCCCTTTTTCGGATAAGCGCCCTAAAAAAGTGGACACCGTTTGGATTTTCCATCCTTTTTTCTGCTGGAATGCAGCAACCACCTGGGCTGCGGTGACCGGCTGCTGCTGGCTCCAGATATAACGCATGATGGCCAGTTCCGACTCGGACAGCTTCGGCACCATCAACATCCCCTCCTTTTTACTACATAATGTAGTAATTTCGTTGGCACTATATTACTACACTATGTAGTAATTGTCAACCCCTCTAGCCAAAAGCAGGATTTTATGGTAAACTGATGCAGAAAGCAGCCGCATCCGGCAGCCGGACATGCAAATACATGAGAAACACTATGGGGGAGAGGTTATTTTGCCGATGGAATCTGTGGCCCCGCAATTTTTTGACGGCGCCTTTGGGACATACTATTTTTCTTTGACAGGGGATTTCGGCCCGTGCGAAATGGCCAATCTTTCCAATCCCGGGATCGTAAAGGAGATCCATCGCGCATATTTGCAGGCAGGTTCGCGGCTCGTCAAGACCAACACCTTTTCCGCCAGCCCGGCTACGATCCCTGTTGAAGCGAAGTTGCGTGACGTGATCGCGGCAGGGTGGGAACTGGCTTGTGAAGCAGCCGGAGAGTATGGCGCGAGGGTATTTGCTGATATCGGCGTCAACGATGGCGCGAATGCTGCGGAGGATTACTGCGCGGTAGCAGGTTTTTTCCTGGAACTTGGGGCGACCGATTTCCTGTTTGAAACCCTTTCCTCTTTTGAAGAAATCCTGCCTGCGCTTCAAATGATCCGGCAAAGGGTCCCCAAAGCGCAGATTTATGTATCGTTTGCGGCGGCACAGGATGGGTACACCAAACGCGGGCTTTATTACAGGGAATTGCTTCGTCAGGCGATGGCCTGTGATGCGGTGGATGCAGCGGGGTTAAACTGTGTCTGCGGGCCGAGCCATATGGTTGGCCTGCTGCAGGATGCCGGCCCGATGCCAAAACCGCTGCTGGCGATGCCAAACAGCGGATACCCGTCCAAATTGAATGGGCGGGTGGTATTTGAAGACAATGCAGAGTATTTTGCCTACCGGCTGGCGGAGCTTTACAAAGCCGGGGCGGATATTTTAGGCGGCTGCTGCGGGACGACGCCCAAACATATCGAAGCGGGCATCCAAGCGGTACGGTCGGCAAAGCGCCCAAAAAGAACGGCGGCAGAAGGGATGCCGGCGAAGATGCCGGCAGAACAGGGGAGGATGGCAGGAAAGCACAAACAGATCGCAGTGGAACTGGACCCGCCGCTGGATGCTGATTGTGATTTTTTGATTGGTGCGGCAAAAACGCTGCGTCAAGCGGGCGTGGATCTGATCACGGTAGCGGATTCCCCGCTTTCGCGCGCCCGTGCGGACAGCATCATGACAGCGGCGAAAATCAAACGGGAAACCGGGGTGGAGGTCATGCCGCATATCTGCTGCCGGGACAAGAACCATATCGCGCTGAAAGGCGGGTTATTGGGTGCGGCGTTTGAAGGGATCCATCAGGTACTGGTCGTTACGGGGGATCCGCCGATGCAGTCCGATTTACGCAGGAATGCCGGCGTTTTCAGCTTTAATTCGTATGATCTGATCTCTTTTATTGTAGGGATGAATGCCCAGGTGTTTGCACAAAAACCGTTTTTGGTAGGGGGCGCGCTCAATGTCAACGCAGTAAATTTTGAGTCGGAACTCAAACGGGCAAAGCTGAAACTGGAAAAAGGCGCTTCGATGCTTTTTACCCAGCCGATCTTCAGCGATCTGGCGGTAGAAAATTTTTTGTATGCCCGCAAAGCGTTAAGCTGCCGTTTGTTCGCTGGGATCCTGCCGGTAGCGGGGTATAAAAATGCCTTGTTTTTATTGAACGAGGTTTCCGGGATCGAGATTCCGGCGGAAGTGCTGGAGGCGCTCAAAGACCAGCCGCCTGAAAAAGCGGCAGAAATTTCGGTCGCTTACAGTACCGGCATCATCAAGCGGGTATATCATGCCGCAGATGGGTTTTACATTATGACCCCGCTGCGAAAGACCAATATTGTTGTAGGATTGATGGAGCAGATAAGGAGAATGGAAAATGATTCTGATCGGTGAAAAGTTGAACAGTTCGATCCCAAAGACGTTGGAAGCGTTCCAGCAGCGCGACCAGGCTGCAGTATGCGCTTTGATCGAGCGGCAGCAGGAGGCTGGGGCGGAGTATCTCGATATCAATGCGGCGATCTGCGGGGAGGATGAACTGGAAGTCCTGACCTGGGTGATCGGGCTGGTGAAAGCATATTCGGATTGCAAGATCATGATCGATACTTCTGACCCGGAGGTAATGGCAAAAGCTGCCGAGGCTGCAAAGGACAGGGAATTGATCTTCAATTCCACAACATTGGACGAGCGGTTTACAGAAGTGACCGCATTGGCAAAGCAATACCATGCGGGCGTGGTCGCACTGCCGATCAGCCAGGAAGGGATGCCGCACACTCTGGAAGAAAAATGCAGCAATATCGACCGGCTGGTGGAAAAATTGAGAAGCGCAGGCATCCCGGATGAAAAAATGTATGTGGATGTGCTGATTGAAACGTTGGCTACCAACAGTGAAAGTGCAAAGATCGCAATCGGGGCCATCCGTCATGTGGCGGAAAAATATCCGCAGGTACACACCACCTGCGGGCTTTCCAATATCTCCTTCGGGCTGCCCAAGCGGGGGATGATTAACAGCGCATTCCTTTCGGCAGCACGTATGGCTGGGCTTTCCAGCGCGATCCTGGACCCGTCCAACCCGCAGATGAGAGATACATTGGCGGCATCGGCAGTGGTAGCGGGGGAGGACGATTATTGTATGGAATACATTACCTATATCCGTTCCCAGGAAGGGATGGAATAAGCTGTTTGTGAAATGCAGCCGGTTCATTTAAAAAGAGAGGATGTCAAATATATGACCAAATTTTATCACTTTAATTTTAATGTGTTTGATCTGGAAAAAAGCCTGCAGTTTTATAAAGAAGCGTTGAATCTCACGCCGGTGCGTGAAAAAAATGCAGAAGACGGCTCGTTCAAGATCGTTTTTTTGGGGGACGACGCCGGGAGCGATTTCCAACTGGAATTGACCTGGCTGCGGGATCGTGATACCCCATACAATTTGGGCGATCTGGAATATCATTTGGCTTTCCGTACGGACGAATATGAAAAGCTGTATGCAAAACATAAGGAAATGGGCGCTGTCTGCTTTGAAAATCCCAAAATGGGCGTCTATTTTATCAACGATCCGGATGGGTATTGGATCGAGATTGTCCCGGTGCGCAGCTGAGTGCCGGCAGGAAACCGCTAAATGCATTGCCTATCGATAAAAAGAAGGCCATCCCGAGGGATGGCCTTCTTTTTTATCATATGGTTCTGCATGATAACAGATACGAAACTTTGAGCTGCGGTATCTCTGTTTATTCGCTTACCCCAGCAAACAGGGTGGTACCGTAAGCATAGGTCATGCCGCCTTTTTCAATGCAGTAGATGCCCACGCCTACCCGGTTATATTGCGGACGGATCATATTTTCATAATGGCTTTCACTGTTTTTCCACTGGTTGAACCAGAAGGAAGGGGAAGTCGCATTTTTGCAGTTGGGGTCATTATATTCAGTGGAACAGAGGTTTTCCCCAGCAATCAGGAAGGTGTATGGTACATCTTCGGTCAAAACCGTCGCCCAGCTGTCCCCATTGGGCCGTTTATGGCGGAAGGTATTGCTCTTATAGAGTTCACGGCTGCGGATACGAGCGGCGATCTGGAGATCCTCGTCATAGATCAGTTCCCCCAGGCCAAGGCTCTTTCGTTCCTGGTTGATCTTATCGATCACCTGTTCTTCTACTGTAGAAAGATAATTCATGCCGGAAGCAAGTTTTTTGGCGCTTTCCGGTGCAGTAGCGGCGGATTGTTCTTCCTGTGTTGCCTGTATATCCTGGGATTGGCTGCTCGTTGATTTTTGGGTAGGAAGCTTCAGAATAGCAGCAGATGCGGGGAGCATCCCAACCGTCAGGGAGATGGCAAGGCCAAATGCAATCGCAATTTTTTTCAAAACGGTGACCTCCTTTTTGAGCGATATATCAAAACAATATAAAACATCTTTTAATTTTATATTAGCATAAAAGGCAAACAGATTCAACTATTTTCATGGATACAAAAACAGGCCCCTGTGAAACCGCAGGGGCCTGTTTAAAAAGGACAAAAAATAGAAAATACTCAAATCAGAAAGTAACATCCTGCCCATTAAAGGCGCAGGTGAGCACTTTTTTCATAGCTTCGACATCGATCGGGCGCGGATTGGAGGCAGTGCATGGGTCTTTGACGGCATTTTCTGCGATCTTATCGGCGTTTGCCTGGAACAGTTCTTCAGAAACACCGTTTTCACGGTAACTCTGTGCAATCCCCAGCTTTTGATTGAGTGCACGGATGGAAGCTACCAGCGAATCGGTAAGCTGCTTGTCGGTGGAACCGGGCAGGCCAAGCATCCGCGCGATCTGCGCATACCGCTCCATGCAGGCGCGGGAATTATACTGGATGACCGACGGGAGCAGGATAGCGTTGCAGCAGCCGTGAGGGATGTCAAAAATTGCGCCGGTCTTATGCGCCAGGCTGTGGGCGATGCCGAGCAGCGCATTGGAGAAGGACATGCCGGCAAGGCACTGGGCAATATGCATCTTCCCGCGTGCCTGCACATCCCCGTGGTACGAATCCAGCAGGCTGTCATAAATATCCGAGATCGCTTGCAGCGCCAGCGGATCGGAAAAATTGGATCGGGCGGTGGAAGTGTACGCCTCAATGGCGTGTGTCAACGCATCCATACCGGTATGGGCAGTCAGCTTTTGCGGCATGGTCAGCGGGATATCGGTATCCAGGATGGCAATATCCGGGGTAATCTCGAAGTCCGCAAGAGGATATTTGATGTTGGTGGAATAGTCGGTGATTACAGAAAATGCAGTGACCTCCGAAGCGGTGCCTGAAGTGGAGGGAATCGCGACAAAAATTGCTTTATTGCGCAGTTTGGGCATGGTGAATGGGTTTTTGATGTCTTCGAAGGTCTTTTCGGGGTGCTCATAAAAGACCCACATCGCTTTTGCTGCATCTATCGGGGAACCGCCGCCGATGGCAACGATGACATCCGGGCCAAAATCAGACATTGCTTTTGCGCCCTTGAAAACAGTTTCGATCGAAGGATCGGGCTCGACCCCTTCAAAGAGCTGCGTTTTTATCCCGGCAGCCTGCAGCGCCGCTTCGGTTTTCTGCAGGAAACCGCCCCGCTTCATAGAGCTGCCACCGGTAACGATGAACGCTTTTTGATACCCGTTGAGGTTTTTCAGTTCGTCAATTGCGCCTGGGCCGTAATAAATATCCCGTGGTAAAGTAAAACGTGCCATAGTGGAAAATGCCTCCGAATCATAAAATAGGAATATATTGTTAATTGATTAACAATATATTGTAGCTTTAATATACTATGATCTGCGTCAAAAATCAATATAATATTTGTTAAAATAATGTCATTTCCTTGTAAATTTTTTGAAAACAACAGGGAACAATGTAAGCCATATAAAAGCCCTCCCGGAAAATTCCGGAAGGGCTTGATCGATAAGAAATTTACTTTGTCAACAGATCGGCGACATAAAGCCCATTGGCAGCCGCCTGCGAAAGGGAACGGGTAAATCCGGCGCCGTCCCCGAGCGCATAGATTCCAGGACATCCCTCGATCTCAAAATCGGTACATTTGGGACGGGCGGAATAATATTTGCACTCAATACCATAAAGCAAAGTATCATAATTAGCGGTGCCGGGGGCAATCTGGTCGAGGGCATGGAGGGTTTCGATGATATTGTCCAGCTGGCGTTTGGGGATGCACAGGCTCAAATCACCCGGTACTGCATCCAAAGTGGGGCGGACGGTGGATTGGCGCAGGCGTTTTTCGTCGGTACGCCGTCCTGCTTCCAAATCCCCCAGGCGCTGCACCAGCACGCTGCCGCCGCTGATCAGGTTGGCCAGCGACGCGACATGGCGGGCATATTCGATCGGGTCTTTGAATGGCTGAGTAAAATTGGTGGTGGAAAGCAGTGCAAAATTAGAGTTTTGGGTCTTGCGGGACTCGTCGCGGTAGCTGTGCCCATTGACGGTCAAGACGCCGTTGGTATTTTCGGTGACGACCTGCCCGCGGTCGTTAAAACAGAACATGCGGGTGGTGTCGCCATATTGTTTGGAACGGTACCAAATTTTGGGCTCATAAATTTTTTTGGCAAAATCCTCCCAGACCATTGCGGGAAGTTCGACCCGGACACCGATATCCACCTGGTTATTATGCAGGGGGACATGGTTTTTTTCGCACCAGTCGGAAAAAAAGAGGCTGCCGGCCCGACCGACTGCAAACAGGATTTTTCCGGCGCTGCAGGTGCGGCTGCCTTCCTTGGTAACGACGGTCAGCGTATGGGTACTACGATCAACATCGGTGACATTGGCATTGGTATGGATATGGATCTTGGACTGTAAGAAATCAATGAGATGCATCATGGTATCAAAATTGGAATCGGTACCAAGATGCTTGAGCTGCGCCTGGTTCATATGCAGGTCGAATTCCAGGCAGCGCTTTTTCAGTTCGTTATTCGGCATGAAACGCTCGGTCGTCGCGCCAAAATGGACCAGGATGCGGTCGGCCTGCTCGATGTAATCGATGACGGTTTCCGGCGGGAGAAATTCGGTGAGCCAGCCGCCGTATTCGGTGCTGATGACATATTTCCCATCAGAGAAAGCGCCGGCCCCTGCAAGCCCTTCCATGATTGCACAGGAGTTGCACTTTACACAGGACTTGGATTTTTTGGCAATGATCGGGCACACCCGCTTGCTCAGTGGATTGCCTTTTTCAAACAGTGCAATCGAAAGCCCAGGATCACGTTCGATCAAACGGTAAGCCGCCATCAGCCCGCCGATCCCGCCGCCGATGATTGCGATATCATAGTTTTGTTCCAAAATTCATTCCCCTTTTTTTGGTGAAAATTTTCGGATGTTCCGATGCAGACGGATACGTATTTTGCGCGGAAGACGTATTGGCGCCAAAGCAATACGCCGCGTTTTTCGGATAATTTCCCTGGAATGGTGATGGAGGCTGCGTTTCCTGCGCTTTTCTTTCAGGGCCTTTTCATATACCCCCAGTACATATTTTGCAAGGTCGACCGC
>CALXGW010000062.1 GCA_944387965.1 uncultured Anaerotruncus sp.
AGGAGTTTTTATTTCCTACTCATCGGCTTCCGCCTTTTTTGAACCATGGGCATAGCCCATGGTTTTCGGAACACAAAAAGTTGACAAATTTCTTGTCGAAATTTGCCAACTTATCTTGGTGCCGCTAACCGGGGTCGAACCGGTACGGTATCGCTACCGAGGGATTTTAAGTCCCTTGTGTCTGCCTATTCCACCATAGCGGCAATTTTATCTGTGTCAGCCCCTGTTTTTCCATCGCTTTTGATGGCGTCCCGGTAGCTGACCGTATTTTTTATCATACAACATTTCGCCCGTCCCGTCAATAGCAGCCGCCGTTTTTCCGGCGTCAGCCATTTTCCGGGACGCATGCCAGCCGTTCCGGCTGATTTCCCCCGCATTGGGCATCCGCCTGCAATTTTGACCCATCAAAACTTTGCCTGGTCATCCCATGCGGCGGGCAAACCAAAAATTCCTGCTCATCCCATCCGCCTTCCAGCAGCCGGTCGATCATCGCAATCGACCCATCCGCTTCCCGGTATTCCCATCCGCAATATCCGCAGGCTTTCTGCGCACGCTCTGCAAACGGCCGGTTATTGATCCCAGGCATGGAGATATAAACTCCTTCCCGATATCTCGCCATCCAGTTGTTTTCCTCCTGGATGAGCCATTCGGCAGCTTCCCGCCCATACGATTTTTCATAAGCAGAAAATTTCTCACTGTAATATTGTTCGGAAGGGGTATTTGCATATTCCAGCCAGCCGGGGCTGAACCAATAGATCCCATCCCCTTGCAAAAAATGGGACAAATACCGTTCCTGAGACCCCAAAAGCACCCCGATACAGTCGTCCGTCCGTGGGATCACCACCGGCAATTCCCCTGCCCGCAGTCCGGCCGTCCCACCGCCGCACAGCCCATAACAAAGCGCAATGGCATCCAGCTTGCGCCATGCAGGCGCGTCCCGATGCACCGCTTCCAAGCGGTCCAGCGCATATTGCAGTTTTTCACGCAATAAATCCGGCTGGTCGTGCAGCCCCTGCGGCAAAAAATGCAGATCACATATGCTTTGCGACCTGGCCGCCGCCATACATAATTCCCGCGTAAAAACCTTGCATGCAATCACGCCGATCCGCATTTTTTCACCATCCCTTTCAACGTCCTTTCCCAGAGCGGCAATATTTGGCCGCCTGCCTTCATTCCGCCCGGATAACCAGTCAATCGCTTTGCCTGCCGTTTTCCCAACGCCTTCTCATCAGCATGCCGCCCGCAATCAAAAACAGCGGGATGCTGATCCATTGCGAAGTGGAAAGCCCCAACAGGAAACCCCGGTAGCTGTCCCCGCGCAAAAATTCCAAAAAGAACCGCAAAAACGCATAGCTGGACAGGTATATGCAAAACAGCATCCCTTTCCATTTTCCCTTTTTCAAAGCCTGCCAGAGCAATAAAAAGAGCAAAAAATTCAGGGACGCTTCCAACAGCTGCACCGGGAAGCGACGCACCCCATTGGCCTGTGCAATGATATTCTGCGTATAAACAAAGCCAAAGCGGCACTCCACCCCATAACAGCATCCGCCCAAAAAACAGCCGATCCGGCCAAAGGTATGGAATAAGGGAGCTGTCGGTGCAAGGATATCTGAAAATCCCGCTATATCCAGTTTTTTCCATTTTGCATACAGATAGCCGGACAAGATCCCGCCCAAAAGCCCGCCATAAAAGACCGAGCCGCCAAATATCATATGCAGACGCCGCAAAAGAATGGGGAAAGAAGTTATTTCCCTCCAATGTAAAAACAGGTCAAATAAATATCGGATGTTGGTAATCCCATACAGAAGATTTCCGCCAATCATGACGCCAATCCCGGCAAACAGCAGCAATACGATCATATCATTATCGTCATATCCCTGTCTTTTCGCCATACGGCAGGCGAAAAGACCCGCCACAAAAATACCTGTCATTGCCAGCAGCGGATAGACTCCTGTGGTTTTACCCAATAGTTCAAATGGTGGGATGATAGTGATCCTCTCCCTTCCCAATGAATCCCCCGTGGTCATTTTACAGCAAACGGCGCCATATGCCAAGGCATATGGCGCCGTTTCCATCCAAAAATCTTACATTCCTGCCGCAGCAAAACCTACCATCATCGTTCCTACCGCACAAACCACACATACAACCAGAAGTACGCTCCAGCACAGGCCGATGATCCCCAGCACAAACCCGGCAGTAGCCATACCTGTTTCTCCAGGATTTCCTTCTTTACGCCCTTTTACCCCCAACACAATGGCTATAATGGAAATAATCCAGCTGACATATTTCACCAGCGGGATAAAGGAACCTACAATACCCACGATACCGCATACCAACGCGGCAACCCCCGGTTGCTTGCGATTTTCTTCCATATCGATACTCATCCTCCGTTTCCGTCGGGGCCATCATATGGTGTCCGGCGGACTTTACTTTTATTATAGGAGTTCGTACACACTTTGTCAACATCTGCCCTGCCGTTTCGGCTTTGTTCGCCATCCGGCATCACGCCCGGCATCCATCCCGCTCAAAAATACAGCCC
>CALXGW010000063.1 GCA_944387965.1 uncultured Anaerotruncus sp.
TCCATGCCTCCCATGGGGACAGCAGTTCCCTGCCGGCCGAATGGGTGGAAGAACTCTGCGGGCAGGTGGGGTATTGCATCGACTATGCCCTGCAGGATGCCCCTTCCCCCGAACAGGCTGTCCAGCAGCTGCGGGAACAGGGCGCAAAAGGGCTTTATGAATCCGGCCACGCACTGCTTGAGCAGCATTTTAAAGCCTGCCGGTCGCTGCTTTCGCGGGTACGGGCCACCCGTACCCGGACGGTAAACCAGGGCTATCAGGTTACGCTTGACCGCACCCTCCCGCTTTTCCTGCGCCAATGGGAAGCGGCAGATTTCCCATATGATTTCCCGGTCATCACCGAGTATCCGCTGGCGGAACACCCCATGGAGAGCGGGATTGCCGGGCTGCACGCCTATCTTGCAAACCTGGCGCTGGAAAACCGGTTTTGCGGGCGCTTCCAGGCGGCGCTTCCGCAGCTTCTGGCCTGCCATGCCCATCAAAACCGCACCAGCCCGGAGGAAGATTATGTCAACCTGTTTACCCTGGTGCTGCATAATTTGCTGCTCTGCAAAATCCTTGGCCAAAATACCCCGGAAAACCTCACCCTTTCCGAGCAAGCGTTTGCTCAATTGCAGGAGCGGTTTGAAGGCAGCCACGACAAGCTGGACGCTGCCCTGCAGGATGCCCGGGACGCGATATTCAATGACCTGCAATTTTCCTATCCGGCACTGGAAGAATATATTGCCCGCGCTGTAGAGCGCTTTTCGGCCCATCTTGCGCACACCGGCGTGCAGGCGCGCGGGATCGCGGTGATTGAGCCCGCACAGGAACTCTTCCTGCGGGACGGCGCGCGGCTGGATCCGGACGCCTTCCGGGAGGTAGTGCAGGAAGTGCTGTTATGTGAAACCGGGACAGAAAAAGCGCGTATCATCCAGCAAAAACTGCGCAGCCTGTCCGACCTGTTCGATCTGATGGAATCCGGCTGTATCTTTGAGGAAGAATATCTGGAACTGTTCCCGCTGCTGGGGGATGTGGCCTGCGCGCTTCTGCTCTCGCGATTGACGGTCGAACAGGAAGACGGCTGGATCGACCTGGGAGGCGCCGGGGAATGGGCGGACTATTTTTCCGATTATCTCAACGCCCTGCCTGCCGATCAGCAGGAAAAACTATTGGCTTTTGCGGAACATCTTTCCCAGGAAGAATGAACATATATTTTTCCGGGATGCACAGATTCTTCTCCCTATTTTTTACAGATTTTTACATTTTTTTCCAGGCACTTGATTTCAGCGGTTTAACGTGCTAATATGCCCTCGTATCAATATCCATGCAAGGAGGGCATTTTTGAATGTACAGCTACATCATCAGGGTAATTCAAAATGGTGAGATCCTCTATCTCTTCAATTCCCGGATGCTTGTACATGAGATCCGCTTGGCTCGGCGGTTTGTTTCGATTGCAGCCGCCAAGCGTTTTTGGCGGCACGTGGATATTCCTGTGGATCAGATGGACATCATCCCGGATATCGGCGGCTGGCCCGATGCGGAACATCTCCGCGCCTTATAAGCGGCGAAAAATTGGCTGCATGGTACACAGCCTGAATAGGCGCGGCTTTTGAAAGGGGATATAGCAGCTGGATGGCTGCTATATCCCCTTTCCCTTTTGTATACCGATCCTCGGCCTATACCCGCTTTCATGGCCGCCAGATCAATTGCAGATTGCAATAAGCTGTATATTTTTTGCCTATAGGAACATCCTAAAATTTACAAACAATGTAAAATTTCGGATGAGTTTTTGTATAAAACATTTATTTTTTCGCAATACACCCCAAAAAACTATACAATGCATTGCGAATCATGTATAATTTAGATGTCGTTTTTTGCCGGTTTTTGAAAACCGGCACGTGATATCGCCATGTTGGGATATGCGTTTTTATAAACGGAAAAGAAAAGGAGTAGAATCATGACCGGGCTGCAGATTGATTCGCAACATATTTTTCATGCTGAGGATAACGTCGCCCCCCTTGGGCTGATCGTGACCGAAAGCGCCAAAGAACTTGGGCAGAAAATTGACGCCCACCTCACCACCTGGGCCGTTCAGGGCGGTATCCCAAGAGATACCTTTATCATCGAAAGCGAATGTCCCCGTTTTTCTTCCGGCGACGGGAAAGGGATGATCAAATCCACCGTCCGCGGCGACGACCTGTTTTTCCTGGTCGATGTGGGCAATTACAGCTGCAAATATAAGATGTTCGGGCAGATGAACAGCATGTCGCCCGACGATCATTTCCAGGATCTGAAGCGGCTGATCCAGGCCGCCAGCGGGAAGGCGCACCGGATCACCGTCATTATGCCGATCCTCTTCGGCGGCCGGCAGCACCGCCGCAATTACCGTGAATCGCTGGACTGCGCCTGCGCGCTGCAGGAACTTGAGCGGATGGGGGTCGAAAATATCATCACCTTTGACGCCCATGACCCCCGTGTACAGAACGCCGTCCCTCTGATGGGGTTTGATAATGTTATCCCCTCTTATCAGGTCTTAAAAGCTTTGTTCCGTTGTATCCCAAACCTGTCCATCGACCGCAACCACTTCATGGTGGTCAGCCCGGATGAGGGCGCTATGCCGCGCAATATGTATTATGCGTCGGTGCTCGGGGTCAATCTGGGGATGTTTTATAAACGCCGGGATTATTCCCGTGTCGTAAACGGGCGCAACCCGATCGTGGCGCATGAATATCTGGGGGATTCGGTGGAAGGGCTGGATATCTTTATTGCGGACGATATCATTTCCTCCGGCGAATCCATGCTGGATATCGCATATGAACTGAAAAAACGTAAAGCAAAGCGTATTTTCGCTTATGCGACCTACCCGATCTTTACCAACGGCGTCAAACTTTTTGACAAGGCTTATCAGGATGGGGTTATTTCCGGTGTATTCGGCACCAACCTCACCTACCATTCGGAGGCCCTGCGCCAAAGCGAATGGTTCCATGAGGTGGATGTTTCGAAGTATATCGCCTATTTCATTGCGGCAATCAACCACAATATTTCGGTCAGCGCGATCATTGACCCGCATCAGAAGATCCTGCAGCTTTTGGATCGTTGCCGCAAATAAAACTTGTGCGGAAAGCTTCCGGCCGTATGTCGGAAGCTTTTTATGCATATTTTTTGATACAGTTGAAAAACGCTATGTTTTCTGTCCCCTTTTGGCCTCCTGTGCTGTTTATATAGTTAACCTGGCAAATTCCGGGGATTTGGCTGCGCCTTTTTTCCAATGCCGGTAAGCCTAACGGGAAAAATGGTATGCAGCTGAAAGTTCCCTGCCTGTAAATGGCTGGATTGCCCGGTTTTCTCAGAAAATCAGAAAGAGGATCATGAAATGTCGATATCTCTCAAAAAAATATGCGCTGCCTTTGGGGCATGTATGTATCTTTATTTCGCCGCCGTCCCCGCCTTTGCTGCAGACGGCCCCAATATTGAGGACCGCAGCCTTGACCGCCAACTTCACGGGATTTGGCAGGGCGTTTTTATGGTCCCCATGAGCGAAACCACCCATCTGGAAGACCCAGTGGAAATGCATTACATCTCTGCCGATGCCGAAGTAGGCCCGAAGCTCTATTTGACCATCCAATCCTTTGATTCGGCCTATACCATCCCCAAAAGCTGGTCGGTGTCTGACGGGGAATTCTCTTTTTCCTTCAACGACCAGCCATGGCAGGCGGACGTTGTCCTGAAGCTCGAAAGCGCAACCCTGCTGACCGGCACCTACACCCAATACGGGAAAACCTATCCCCTGCAGATGACAAAAATTTCGGATGTACCGGAAGAAAAGGGGCTGTCCCCGCAATTTGTTTTTGAAGGGAAAACCGGCGAGGAATGGCATGACCTGCTTTTGAAATACCAATCCTTTGCCCACAGCGGCCAGGCGTCCATCCCGTTCACCTATGGGCTGAATGAATGGATGGACGGGTTCCGCCTGATCTCCGCCGCCCCCTTTTCCCAAGCGCTTTATGAACTGAACGGTTCTTCCGATACAGAAAAAATGGCTGCGATCCTGAAGGTGTTTTGCGACAGGTTCCTGCATGACGGCGCTTCAGGTATGCCGGAATCGCTCGATGCAATTTCGGTGATGGAGTATGCCGACGCGCATGGCGGCGCTGTGGAATGCCGCGGGCTCGCAACCATGCTTTCGCAAATCCTGCGTACCTATGGCATCCCGGCTAAAGCGGTCATGTGTAACCCTTATACCGATCCGAGTGAAGATTGCCATGTGATTGTGCATGCATATGCGTATGATATCGGCCAATGGGTGATGCTGGATCCCTCCTATTGCCTGATGCTCCGGGGAGAGGATGGCCGCTATCTGAGCATCCCGGAAGTCCGCGATGCGTTCGCCAACGGGGATCCGCTATATCCCAACGCTGAGGCTGGCCATAACGGTACCCCCTTCTCGATGGAATTTTACCGCGCATATATGACAAAAAATATGTTCCGTTTCACCTGCCTGACGGATAACTCCTTCGGAAGTGAAAATAATCCCAACAACCGGATGCGGATGTTGGTCCCATCCGGCTATGTTGTCCAATATCCCTATTCCCGCTCAGAAATCATCACTACAGATGCGGATTCCTTCTGGGCTGCCCCTTCCGATTGATCACTGGTCTTTTCAAACGCCTGCCATACCTACATGGCAGGCGTTTTCCGCTCCCGGATACCGCTGTGACCCGCACCTGGCAGCATATGCAGCTCCGGCTATTGCGCCCCTATGTTATGTTGTTTTTCCCGCTTGATCTGTATCTCCCTCCAGCATCGCTTCTAACATCTCCTGCCGGGCCTGAAGACGCTCCAACGCTTTTTGATTCTCGCGGTATTCCCATACCAAAGCATTTTTTGATGCGGTTTTCCGCTCTTCCACGGGCGGCTCCAGCGGTGCGTCCGGGCAGGCTGCCGGTGTCCTCCATTCCCACTCTTTCATATTATTTCCCCTTGCCGCGCCACAGCACAAGCAAAAGGATCAATCCGCATACCAAAACCGGCACTGCTTCATACAGCAGCTGTACTGGGATAATGGTCATCAGAACCTTTTCCAACAACCTGCCCTCCTTGTCCTTTTGCGTATTTTTTCGATCCTCCTGTATTTTGCATCCTCCAGCCCCCCGCTGATATGCGCTTCCCGTTGTTTCTTTTCCAGCAGCGCATGATGCAATACATTCCAAAGCAAATATTTGTTGCACCTTGCATGGTTTCCGCATCCTCGTTCCGGGCATTCTCCACATGGGCATTTCAACATCTTCTGCTCCCCCTTTGTCCATACCCTTTTTCCCATATTATGCAGCCCGTCCGAATATCAGTATTCTTTTTCGTGTCTTTTAAGATACTTTTGGCGCAAAAAAATAAGGATCAAAAATATCCTGCATATTTTATCCATTTATTCTTATGATAAAAAGGATAAAGCAGCCCATTTGCAGTTCAATTTGATTCAAAAAGATCTTATTCTGCAATCTTTTCAGTATCCTTTAGGACACAATAAATAGTAACATAGGCCAATTTACCTGTCAAGACATTTTGTGTATTATTGGAAACTTTTTTCGATTTTGTTGCAAAAAAGACACTTTTATGTTATACTATCCCTGTCAAGAGAAGGAAAGGAGCGCCAGGTTAACATGGAATTATGCGAAAAAATCAAGCTCCTGCGCCAAAAGCATGGCCTTACCCTGGAAGAAGTGGGCAATGCCGTGGGCGTAGGAAAAAGCACCGTGCGCAAATGGGAAAACGGCATGATTGCCAACATGCGGCGGGATAAGATCGCCCGCCTGGCCCAAGCCCTCCACACCACCCCTGCTTATCTGATGGGCTGGGACGAAGCAGGTTTTTCCAGCGATACCCCTTCCCTGTCGCATGCCGCTGTCAAGGCCCTGCCGCTGTTGGGGGAGATCGCTTGCGGCCAGCCGGTTTTTGCGTCAGAAAGCCATGAGTCCTATATCATGGCGGATCCCGGAATCCCCGCGGATTTCTGCCTGCAAGCGCACGGAGACAGTATGGCCGGCGCGCGCATCCAGGATGGTGATATTGTTTTTATCCGTAAGCAATCCATTGTGGAAAACGGGGAGATCGCTGCCGTAATCATCGACGATGAGGCAACTTTAAAGCGGGTTTCCTATTTCCCGGAGAAAAACATGCTGATCCTCAAGGCGGAAAACCCGAAATATCCTGATTTTGTTTATACCGGCGAGGAACTGGAGCGCATCCACATTCTCGGCAAAGCGGTTGCCTTCCAAAGCAGGATCGAATAATCCTGCCCTTTCATGGGACAGCCCGCCGCGTGCAAACATCCCCAATCGGGGCATAAGCTGTATAAAAAACAGCGCAGGGACCCAAAACCGCTCCCTGCGCTGTTTTTATCATCTGTACTCAAATCGAAATCGCATCGGATATGTCATAAAGACGTTTATTGAAGGTGCGCTTCATATTGAGCGCTTCGAGGATATCCAAATCCACGATCTTGTTTTCGCGGCAAACCACTACGCGGTTGCCAATCCCCTCGGCAAGCAGCTCCACTGCGCGATATCCCATCTCGCTGGCCAGCACACGTTCTCTGGCCGTAGGCGCGCCGCCGCGCTGTACATGTCCCAGCACGGTTGTCCGGGATTCCACACCGGTGCGTTCTTCAATAGCCTTGGCGATCGACTCTACATTGGTAATCCCATCCACGCTGGTAACGCCTTCCGCTACCATTACGATAAAATTCTTTTTGCCGGTCTGCAAAGTACGTTTCATCTTGGCAGCGATCTCATCGATCGAAAACGGCACTTCCGGCAGCAGGATTGCGACTGCACCGCAAGCGATACCCGCATACAAGGCGATATCCCCGCAATGCCGGCCCATTACTTCCACCACCGAGCAGCGGTCGTGGGACTGGGATGTATCACGCAGCTTATCCACCATGTCCATAACGGTATTAATCGCGGTATCAAAACCGACGGTATAATCACTGGAGGCAATATCATTGTCGATCGTTCCAGGAATCCCGATGCAGGGGATTCCTTTTAAGGACAGATCCCGCGCGCCCCGGAAAGAACCGTCGCCGCCGATCACGACCAGGCCATCGATCCCCATCTCCTGGCAGATCTGTTTGCCTTTTTCAACGCCGGCATCATCCCGGAATTCAGGGCAGCGCGCCGTATAGAGGATGGTACCGCCGCGATGCAGGATATCGCAAACGCTGCGGACATCCATTTCCACCATATCCTTGGCAAGCAAACCGCTGTAACCCCTGCGGATTCCCAGCACGCGCATCCCTTTAAAAATTGCCGAACGCACAACCGAACGTACCGCAGCATTCATGCCCGGTGCATCGCCGCCGCTTGTCAAAACTCCTATTGTTTTCTGTTTACCTTCCATTTGGCTGCGTCCTCCATCTCTGAAACGAATGTTTCGTATTTATTTTTCAGGCTGTACTATGGATAAAAGGAATCCCACTGTTTTCTCTGTTTCTCAGTGGGCTTGACAATATTATATCGAATTCTCTGCCTATATTCAAGCGGTTTCGGCAAATTTTATACAATTTATATATAATTGCATACAATTCCATCCTTCTTTAGGCAGATTACTCTATGGGAAATTACTTATTGATATCTGGCACGGATCATTTTGTCCAAGCCCTAAAGTTCGATCTGTCGGGAAACAAAAATGTATCCAATCCGTTTCCTCAACAGTTTGCCAAACGGCATCACAAAACAGCACAGCAAAAACCACAACAGCATGTAAAGCGGGCAGATTTGGCCCATAATATTCCCATCCTGTTCCGAATAATCCCAGACATCCATATGAAATATCTTATTTACGATACATCCTGTCAAGAACTCCAAACAGGTCAGCAGCATGCACCCGGTAGCAGCCCTGCGCAAAAGGCACTTCCCTTTTAACAGCCATTCCGTGATATAAAGGGTCAAAAAGCCGATCCCGCCCAAAAGGCCCATTGTCCAGTGGGTAAACCCCCGCCATAGAATCTCAATCATGCTGTAACCCAGCATGCCGATCGTGTATACCGACATCATTTCTTTTAACCGCGGCATTTTTCATCACCCGCAGCCTATCCTTCCCAAAAACAGCGGTTTTATCCTGCGCCATATATCAAAAGCCCGGATGACGGGAACGAAACGTTCCGCCGTCCGGGCCAATTTTTGCTGTTATTTGCTTCTTTCCAAAAGCCGTTTGAGGTCTTCCCTGGTAAACAAATATTTTTTATTGCAGAAATGGCAGGCCACCTCGGTGGTTTCCTGTTCCTGCATCAGGCTTTCCAGATCCGCCCGGCCAATACTGATCAGCGCGCGTTCCACCCGCTGTTTAGAGCAGTTGCACAGATACCGTGCCTCAATTTCATCCAGGATATCCAATTCAAATCCTGCCATCACCTTTTTGGCGATCTCCAACGGGCGCATCCCGCCGTCCAGCATTGTGGTGACCGGCTTCACCGTTTTCAGGTTTTCTTCCAGCCGCCCGGCGATATCGTCCCCCGCCCCAGGCAGCATCTGGATCAGATACCCGCCGGCAGCGCGTACGCTCAAATCCGGGTTGACCAGTACCCCCAGCGCGCAAACCGTCGGGGTCTGTTCGCTGATTGCATAATAGCTGGTGATATCCTCCGCAATCTCGCCGGAAACAATCGGCACCGACCCGATCGCCGGTTCCGGCATGCCCAAATCCTTAATGACGGTCAGCGTCCCTTTTGTCCCGACCGCTCCCCGCACATCCAGTTTTCCATACTGGTTCAGCGGGATTTCCACGATCGGATTGGCCACATATCCCCTTGGATTTCCCCGGCTGTCCGAAACAGCGATCAGCGACCCGGCCGGTCCATCCCCTGAAAGCCGGATGGTCACGCTGTCCTGTTCATTTTTCAGCTGGCTGCCCATGATCGCAGCCGCTGTCACCAGCCTGCCGAGCGCCGCCGTCACCGTCGCGCTCGGCTGATGGATTTTTTCCATCTCTGCAATGATATCGGTCGAATCGATCACCGTGCAGACACAGGAGCCATCCCGTGTGATCGTCCGCAGCAAATTTCCCATTTTCTCATTCCTTTGATTGATTTTCCTTTTTTCTTGCGACAAATACTGCCCGCTGGGTCGTATCCGCTACCGGCGAAAAGGTATCCCCGGCATAAATATCCAGAAGTTCGAAGCCGGCTTCTTCCAGCCAGCCGGTCAAAACTGCAAAAGAATAAGCCCGTTCGGCAAACTGTTCTTCCTCCCGCCGGTAACGGCTGCCTTCCCGCACAAAAAAATCCAGCGAGATTTCGGTCAACAGGCTGCTGTCAGTGCTGTTCTGCCAGACGCAATAGACGTCGTCCAGATCATAAACAAACGTCTGGTTGCCCAATATTTCCCGGTGCTTATATTCGGTGTTCACATCAAATATAAAAAGCCCGCCTGGGCTGGTAAATAGCCCTACCTTCCCCAATGCGGCGCGCACCTTGGCGGGATCAGTCATATGGTTGAGCGAATCCAGCGCGCAGACAGTCACATCCACCGTCCCGTATAAATCCAGCGAATCCATGCCCTGGCACAGATAAAGCACCGGCTTTTCCCCGCCATATCCCTTGGCCATCGCTTCGCAAAGCATATCTTCGCTTGCATCCACCCCGATGACGTCATACCCCAGACGGGAAAATTCCACCGAGAGCTTCCCGGTCCCGCAGGCCAAATCCAGCAGGATGGTATCCGCCTTCACCGGGTACCGCTGCCGGATCATCGTATCAAAATAATTTGCCCGGGCCGGATAGTCGATCTCGCCGGTCAGCAGGTCGTACCAGGCGGCAAAGGCGCTTCCATATGGCATTACTTTTTCGTCCTCTCAAAAATGACCTTGTATCCGTCGCTGCCATAGTTAAGCGACCGGTTCACACGGCTGATGGTCGCGGTAGACGCGCCGGTCTTCTCCACGATATCGCTGTAAACCTTCCCTTCGCTGAGCATCCGCGCGACCTCCAGCCGCTGGGAAAGCGCTTTCAGCTCCGGGACGGTGCATAAATCGTCAAAAAAGTTGTAACATTCCTCCATCGTCTGCAAGGATAAAATCGCTTTAAACAAATATTCCACATTGATATCCTTTAATTTTGCATTCAACTTCATAACCCCCCAAAAAGGAAAATATGTCATTGGGTATATTTTACCATTTTAGAGTGCGAAAGTAAATGTCTTTTATATGAATTTTTTCCGTCATAACCATAAGGTGTTATTGGGTATTTCTGAACGGTTCAATTTTTAAAAAAGCAAATAAAATCCCGGCAGGTGCCAACAGATTCCCTGCCTGGCCCTGCCGGGCGTTCAAAATATCTTAAAGCAAGTCGTTCCGGACGATGTCCTCCATCGTTTCCCGTTTTACGACCACCCGGTCCTTCCCGCCGCGCAGCATCACCACGGGCGGTTTCGGGATACGGTTATAATTGGACGACATCGAATAGTTGTAAGCGCCGGTTGCCAATACGGCGATGATATCCCCCGGCTCCACCTGTTGGATCTGCATCCCTTCGCCGATCAAGTCGCCGCTTTCACAGCATTTGCCGGCGATGGTGACCGACTGCGTCTTTGGCTGCCCGGCTTTGTTGGCCACCATTGCCTCATACTGCGACTGGTAAAGGATATAACGGGGGTTATCCCCCATGCCGCCATCCACCGACACATATGTACGGATATTTGGGATCTCTTTCACCGCGCCCACTGTGTAAAGGGTGATGCCGGCCGGCCCCACGATCGACCGGCCCGGTTCGATAACGATAAACGGCATGCGAAGGCCGGTTTTCTCGCAGGTCTTTTTCACTGTCCCTGAAACCTGCATCATATACCGGTCATATTCCACCGGGTCATGGTCGGGCAGGTATTTGATCCCGAACCCGCCGCCCAGGTCCAGTACTTCCAGTTCAGCGCCGGTCTGCGCCTTGATATCCGCCATAAACTGCAGCATCACTTCCGCAGCATGTTCAAACGGTTCGATATCGAAAATCTGGGAACCGATGTGGCAATGCAGCCCTTTCAGCCGGATCCCTTCCATCGAAAGCGCCGCTTTCACTGCATTCATCGCTTCGCCGGTTTCCAGCGCCAGCCCAAATTTGCTGTCGATCTGCCCGGTACGGACAAAATCATGCGTGTGCGCATCAATACCTGGCTTGATACGGAACAGGATATTCGCTTTTTCCTTTGCGCTGATCGCTAATTCATTCAATATCATCAGTTCGGTCACATTGTCCACAACAATCTGACCAACTCCATATTCCAAAGCAGCGCAAAGTTCCTCTACTGTTTTATTGTTGCCATGGAAAAAGATCCTCTCCGCCGGGAAACCCACGCTCTGGGCGGTATACAGTTCGCCCAGCGAAACGACGTCCAGCCCAAGCCCTTCTTCCATCACCGTTTTGCAGATTGCTTTGCAGCAAAACGCCTTGCTCGCATAGGTCACCATCCCGTGCCCGCCATAATACTTGTTGATCGATTCGCGGTAGCTTTGGCAGGCCTGCCGGATCTCATCCTCATCCATCACATAAAGCGGCGTGCCGTAAGTCTGCGCCAATTCTACCGTATCCCGGCCGCCGATTGTCAAATGTCCCAGGGCGTTGAGCCCCAGGCAGTCGGAAACAAACATCTTTGCCCCATCCTTCCCCAATTGGTTTTATGAAAACACAGCCCAGCCACCCCGGTTTTACTCTGTATCCTCCGCTTCTTCCTGCATACAGGCGGTTTCGATCTCCGCAATCACCTCTTTGATCTGTTCCACCCCGTCCCCTTTTTCCGCAGAAAATGGGATCATCATGATCTGATCGGCGTACGGCACCTCCTGCTGCAGCGCTTCCAGTCGTTCCTGCTGCTGCCGGGCAGTCAGCTTATCTTTCT
>CALXGW010000064.1 GCA_944387965.1 uncultured Anaerotruncus sp.
TGGTGCCGCAGGGCAGCACCGTTACCACTGATGCGCTGGACGGCTTGACCATTGCAGTGCAGGAATCTACCACCGGCGACTTCTATGCAAGCGACGATGTGGCTGCCAAAGAAGTGCTGCGTTTTAAGAGTGCGACCGAGGCTGGCGCTGCGCTGGCTGCCGGCAAATGCGACTGTGCGATCCTCGACCGGCTGCCGGCTGAAACGATCGCTTCCAACTCCGAAGGCGCGCTGGTTGTGCTGCCGGAAAGCCTGACCGAAGAAAGCTATGCGTTTGCAGTAAAGAAAGGCAATGACGACCTGCTGGAAGCGATCAATGCGACCCTGCAGCGTCTGATCGATGAAGGCAAAGTGGACGAACTGGTAAACAAGCATATGATTGAGGCGGCTTAAACAACCAAAAAGCGGCCTGACAAGTGGAAGGACGGTAGAGGATGAACGCATTCATTGCGCATATCGTAAGGGGAATCGAGATCTCGCTGATCGAAGACAACCGCTGGCAGCAGTTTGTGGAAGGGCTTGGCAGGACCATCCTGATCGCAATCTGCGCGACCCTGATCGGTATTTTGATCGGGTTGATTATCGCGGTCATCAAGGTTTCTGCGGTCAGTAACCGGGGGCTGCGCCCTTTGGCTGCCGTGTGCGACCTGTATTTGACTGTTATCCGCGGTACCCCGGTGGTGGTGCAGCTGCTCATCCTTTATACCGCTGTGTTTGTTTCGATGACCGACGGTACTATCTGTGCAATCGTCGGGTTTGGGCTGAATTCAGGCGCATATGTGGCGGAGATTATCCGTTCCGGCATCACATCCATCCCGAAAGGGCAGGTGGAAGCCGGGCGTTCGCTGGGGCTGACCCATTGGATGACCATGCGGCTGATTATCCTGCCGCAGGCGATCAAAAACATCCTGCCGGCTTTGTTCAATGAGTTTATCACCTTGCTGAAGGAAACTTCGGTCGCGGGCATGATCGCCGTACGGGAACTGACAAAAGTTTCCGACGGCATCAAGGGCCGGACCTTCAGTTCTGCCCCGCTGTTTATCACAGCGCTGATCTACCTGGTATTGGTGATCGGGATGACCCAGGTGCAAAAAATGCTGGAGAGGAGGCTGGCCAAAGGTGATCGACGTTAAAAAGCTGGAGAAGGCGTTCCATGGGAACCTGGTACTCAAAGGGATCGATGAAAAGATCGAGAAAGGCGAAAAGGTCGTGATCGTCGGCCCCTCCGGTTCCGGGAAATCCACCTTCCTGCGGTGTTTGAACCGGCTGGAAGAACCGACCGGCGGCGAAATCTGGTTCGAGGGAACCAACATCGTCGATAAAAAATGCGATATCAACAAGCTCCGTCAAAAAATGGGGATGGTATTCCAACAGTTTAACCTTTTTGCCCATCTGAGCGTGCGGGAAAATATCACATTGGCGCCGGTGCGGCTGGGGTTGATGTCCCAGGAGCAGGCCGACCGGAAGGCGGCCGAACTGCTGGCGCGGATCGGGCTTTCGGATAAGGCGGAAAATTACCCGAACCAGCTTTCCGGCGGGCAGCAGCAGCGGATCGCGATCGTGCGGGCGCTGGCGATGAACCCGGATGTGATGCTGTTCGACGAGCCGACCTCGGCGCTCGACCCGGAAATGGTGGGCGAGGTGCTGGAATTGATGCGGCGGCTGGCGATGGACGGTATGACGATGGTTGTGGTGACCCATGAGATGCGCTTCGCACGGGAGGTCGCGACACGGGTATTGTTCATGGATGAGGGGCAGATCCTGGAACGGAGCCGCCCGGACGTCTTTTTTGACCATCCGCAGCATCCGCGTCTGCAAGATTTCCTTTCCAAAGTATTATAATTGTGGTATGATAGGCATAGCGGCCAAAACCGCTGTGCCTATTTTATTTTTTAGGCTGGCGGGACATGCCGGCCAGGGGGCAAACCGTCTTCGATGGCATGGGAGGATGTTTATGAACCTGTTATTTTTTGGGGATATTGTCGGCCAGGCCGGATGCGATAAGCTGCGTAAGGAACTGCCCAGGCTCAAACGGGAACTTTCGGTGGGCATTGTGGTGGCAAACGGGGAAAATTCAGCCGAAGGCAACGGTATCACCCCGCATAGCGCGGAGCATCTGTTCCAGAGCGGGGTGGATGTGATCACCACCGGCAACCACAGCCTGCGCCGGCGGGAGATCTATGAACTGCTGGAGGAACAAAGCGGGCTGATCCGGCCGGCCAATTACCACCCGAGCGCGCCGGGGTCGGGTGTGTTTTTTTATGATAACCCTGCCTTCCCGCTGTATGTGATCAACCTGCAGGGACGGGTCTATATGGAAAATGTCCATCAAAGCCCGTTTGAAGCGGCGGATCTGCTGCTGGGCCAGATCAAATGCCCGAATATCCTGGTGGATTTCCATGCGGAGGCGACAGCTGAGAAGCTTGCGCTGGGGTATTATCTGGATGGCCGGGTATCAGCGGTGCTGGGGACCCATACCCATGTGGCCACCGCTGATGAACGGCTGCTGCCGAATGGGACGGCTTATATCACCGACGTCGGCATGTGCGGCGGACGGGATTCCATTTTGGGCGTGCAGCGGGAACGGGCGATCGAACGGCTGCGCACCGGGCTGCCGGTCCGGTTCGCGAATGAAACGGAAGCGGTTGAACTGCATGCGGTGCTGCTGGCTTTTGGAAAAAACGGCAAAGTGGAGAAGATTGAACGGGTTTTTGTCCCATAATGAGCGGATTGTTTACAAAGTTGCAATGAATCTGCGGCTGCGGCAGGGTATAATAACTATGGAACAGTTTCATAGCCAGGGCGATGCGCTGCGCGCCTTATGGCGCTCCACTCCCGCCCTTATAGCCAATTATACCATTCGCACACAGCGCTCCTGGCATAATAAACATGGCTCGACGCAGGCAGGAAGCTTGCATTTGGAAAAGCAGGATACAGGGAAAATAAGGGGATCATGAAGATAAAAAATAAGATTTTAGTATTGGCCCTGGTTTTGGGGCTGCTGTGTGCATGCGGGGATCTGCAGGCAGACGCCGGGGAGAGCGACGCATCTGTCCCGGCGCAGGCGCAGCCGGAAAATGACCTGCCGGCGGATACGGACACACAGGAGGAATTGACCGAACTGCGGCTGGCGTATACGGCGGCGGATACGATGAACCCATACACCATGGAAACCCAGCTCAATCAGGAGCTGACCCCGCTGCTGTATGACAGCCTGGTGCGGCTGGATCAGCAATACCGGCCGGAAAACCTGGTGGCGGAACAGGTCGTGGTCACGGGGAATATATGTACCATACAGTTTAAAAAATATGCCCAGTTTTCAGACGGCACCCTCCTGACCGGGGAGGACGTCATCTATTCGCTGAATACAGCAAAGGCTTCAGATACCAACTGGGGGCTGGCGCTGCAAAATGTGGAATCGGCTGCGGTCACCCAGGATGGCAATGTGCAGATCCAGCTGCGGGAACCGGATGCGGATTTTGCAGCGCTGTTGACCTTCCCGCTGATCAAGCAGGGTCAGGCGGCGGAGGATTACCCGACCGGGATCAGCAAATACTATGTGGCGGGTACCTGGGGGAATACCGGGATCACATTGGTAGCCAACCCGCTTTATTATGGGGAGATGGGCGGTATCCAGACCATCAAGCTGGTGCATCTGCCCGACCCGGATGCGGCTGCATTTTCCCTCAAGACGGGGGATATTGCCCTGCTCTATTCCAGTGCGGGCGATTCGCAGTTGAGCAGCCTTTCGACTTCCTCGATCCCGGTCAATTTGAACCGGTTGGTTTATCTGGGGGTCAACGGGCGTTCAGGGCTGCTTGCCCAGGCGGATTTCCGCCGGGCTGTGTCTGCCGCGCTCAACCGGGACGAACTGGTATCCACCGCTTACCATTCCAAAGCAGTCGGGACATTTTACCCGATCCACCCGTATTTTTACCGGATGGAAGGGATGGAACACTCGGTACCGCGCAGCTTGAGCGAAGCCGAACAGCTGCTGGACGGGCTGGGTTATACCGAAACGGATGAGGATGGATACCGGTTGGTGATGGGCCAGCCGATCACGCTGCGGCTGTTAGTGAACAATGACAACGCTTCCCGCAGCGCGGCCGCAACCTTGATCGCAGGGCAGCTGCGCCAGGTGGGGATCAAGGTGGAAGTGGTTTCGCAGTCGTTTGCCGATTATCAAAATACCATTGCACAGTATGGGTACGACCTGTATATCGGGGAAACAAAGTTGATGGAAAATATGGATTGCTCGCCGTTATTGAGCGGGGGCACGCTTTCATATGCCGCGCCATATGACGAACAGCTGCAGGCCCTTTATACTGCCTACCGTGCCACCGGGCAGGGGCTGGGAGATTTTTGTGAGGCGTTTTTGACGTCCGAACCGTTTATCCCGCTGTTGTACCGGGAAGGGGAAGTTTCATTCAGCCATGAATTTCAGGCGGAAATAGTTGCAACCGAGCAGGATATTTTTTATAATATAAATGAATGGTGACCGCTGAAAAATGTTTATATTTGATAAGGAGGATCCATCTTGATTAGTTTGGAAAACCAATATGGGAATATAGAGATTTCTATGGAGTATTTTTCCAGCCTGGTGGGAAAAGCCGCATCCGAATGTTTTGGTGTGGCAGGAATGGTGAGTTCGCCGAGCCAGGGGCTGCGCAGCGCGCTGGCGCGCAAGGATGTGCCGGATAAAGGGGTACGTGTGCGCCATACCGCAAACGGGCTGGTGATCGACCTGCATATCGTGGTCGTTTATGGGATGAATATTGCAGCGATCGTAAAAAGCATTATCAACAAGGTGCGCTATACGGTGGAACAGGCGACCAACCTGGAGGTCGCAAAGGTGAATGTCTTTGTGGATTCGATGAAAACCGAAGGGGAAGCCTGAAAGCGTCCCAGTCTGCTGGATGGCCGCAGGGCCGACAAAAACTGTAACATGGGGGTCAACTGATCGTGATAACGGGACAAATGCTTCGAGATGCGTTTATTTCAGGGGCAAATGAAATTACAAACCAGCGTCAGGCGGTGGACGCATTGAATGTTTTCCCGGTCCCGGATGGGGATACGGGTACCAATATGTCGATGACGGCATCCGCTGCAAAAAGGGAACTGCAGCGGGTGGAGGACAGCGCGCCGGTATCGGCTGCGGCGGATGTCTGCGCTTCGGCTTTGCTGCGCGGCGCGCGCGGCAATTCCGGGGTGATCCTTTCGCTCTTGTTCCGCGGGTTTTCCAGAGGGCTCAAAGATCAGCAGGATGCGGATGCAGCGCATCTGGTGGCTGCGTTGGAAAAGGGTGTGGAATCTGCCTATAAGGCAGTGATGAAGCCCACCGAGGGCACCATCCTGACGGTGGCGCGGATCGCTGCGGAAAAAGCGCGGGAAGCGCTTTGCGAAACCTCCACGCCGCAGGAGATTTGGGAAGTCGTTTTGCAGGCAGGGGAAGAAGCCCTTGCGCAGACGCCTGAACTGCTGCCGGTATTGAAAAAAGCAGGCGTCGTGGATGCAGGCGGCCAGGGATTGATGGTTATTTTCAAAGGGATGGCGTCGGTTTTCCGCGGCGAAGGGATAATCCCGCTGAAAGAGGAACAGGCCCAGCAATATGAATCGATCCGCCCTGACCGCAATGCTGCCGGGGAATATATTGGGGAGATCACTTTTACCTACTGCACCGAGTTTATCGTTGTGAAGGCGGATAAACAGGCCGATCCGGCGCCGCTGCGCACCTATCTGGAATCGATCGGCGACTGCGTGGTGGTCGTGGACGACAACGATATCATCAAGGTGCATGTGCATACCGATAATCCCGGCAACGCATTGCAGAAGGGGCTGGAAATCGGCCAGCTGACCAATATGAAGATCGAAAACATGCGCGAACAGCATGAAAACCAGAAAAAGCAGGTGGTGGAACCGGTATCCGACCAGGGATTCCAGTATGCCCCGGTCGATCCGTCGCGCAAGTATGGGTTTGTGGCGGTCGCAGCGGGCGACGGCGTCAAGCAGCTGTTTGCCGATCTGGGGGTGGATAACATCGTGTCCGGCGGGCAGACGATGAACCCGTCGACCGACGATATCCTTTCGGCGGTCCATGCCACGCCGGCAAAGACGGTGTTTGTGCTGCCGAATAATAAGAATATCATTATGGCGGCGGAACAGGCGGCAAAGCTGTCCGACCGCAAGATGATCGTCCTGCAGACCCGGACGATCCCACAGGGGCTTTCCGCCATGCTTGCGTTTGATGAGGAAGCTGATCCCACGAGCAACCAGCTTGCCATGCAGAAGGCATATGAACGGGTCGGTACCGGCCAGGTGACTTTTGCGGCGCGGGACAGCGATTTTGACGGGCATAAGATCAAAGAGGGTGAATTGCTTGCCCTGGAAAACGGGAAGCTGGCTTTTACCGAGCATGATCTGGCAAAAGCAGCTGTCAAGCTGACCAAAGGGCTGATCCGCAAGGACAGCAGCTTTGTAACGATCATTTATGGCGATGAGGTATCAGAGGAGAAAGCGGCCGCCGTTTATGAGGCGGTATCTGCAAAAATGCCGGATGACATAGAGGTAGCGCTGATCAACGGTGGCCAGCCGGTTTATTACTTTATTATTTCGGTGGAGTAAGTGCGGCCTTATTCCATACGGGAAGGACAACAGATGAAAGTTTCCAAATTGAAGCAGCCGTTTTTGACACTGGTTTTCCTTGCGCTGACTGCTGGTACAGCGCAGCTGGTCATCCCAAAAGCTCCGGTACCGTTTTCCTTTTTGACGGTAGGGGTTTGCCTGGCGGGGGCATTTTTAAAAAAGCAGTATGCCTTGCTGTGCATGGTGGCCTATCTGGTACTGGGATTTTTTGGATTTCCGGTTTTTTCAGGCTTCAGCAGCGGGTTGCATAAGCTTTTGGGGCCGACTGGGGGATACCTGCTTGCGTGCCCGTTGGCAGCGGTGTTGATCGCTTTGCTGGTGGAACGGTGGGGGAAAAGCTTCCGAAAATGTTGCCTGGCGATGGGATGTGGACAGGTGCTGTGCTATATCGTCGGCGTCAGCCAGCTGGTGTCGGTTGCGCACCTGTCGGTGTGGGACGGCCTGGTGAAAGGGCTGCTGCCGTTCATCCTGTTTGATGCGGCAAAGATCCTGCTTTGTGCCGGCATCGCTGCCGCTGTACACAAACGGGTGGAAGCGAAGCAGCATACTGGGCATCCGGTGAAGAGCAGGCAGGCGCTTTGAAAAAAGATACCGATGCAGGAAAAAGGTATGGCCTTTTGCGGGGCATACCTTTTTTGCTGGATACAAAAAATTTTTTAAAAATTTTTTGAAAAGATGAATGGATTCTTCCTTTTCAATCGTATTAAGAGTGAAGTCACCAATGACGATCAAAGAAAATGGAGGCAATCAATATGAAAAAATTAGTAGCAGGTATTTTGGCAGCAGCTTTTGTCCTTTCGGTCAGCGCGACCAGCGTATTCGCAATGGGCGGCAGAGGGCTCGGCTTCGTGGATGAGGACGGCGACGGCGTATGCGACTACTACGGCACCGGCCGCGGGGCCGGCAGAGGGCTCGGCTTTGTGGATGAAGATGGCGACGGCGTGTGCGACTACTACGGCACCGGCCGCTGTGCCAGATATGCGGACACATCCAACAGCTGAGAAAAGAGAGTAAAAAACGGGGTTTTAGGCAATGCGGAGCGAACAGGAAGCAAACCGGGCGATCGAACGGCATGCAGATACCGTCAGGCGTTTATGTATGATACATTTGAAAAATTATGCTGACACCGAGGATATCTTCCAAACGGTATTTTTAAAGTATGTCCTGAGCACGGTCACATTTGAAAGCGATGCACATGAACGGGCCTGGTTTATCCGGGTGACGATCAATGCCTGTAAGGATCTGCTTCGGAACTTTTTCCGCAGCCGTACGGTGCCGATCGATGAACTGGCAGAACAGGCCGCCGCATTGCCGGATGACCACCGGGAGGTTTTGGAGGCGGTGCTTTCGCTGCCGGCAAAATACCGGGATGTTGTCTATTTGCATTATTACGAAAATTATACAGCGCCTGAGATCGGGAAGATCCTTGGGAAAAATGTGAACACGGTCTATACCCTTTTGACCCGTTCCAGGCAGCTGCTGAAAGAAAAGCTGGGAGGTGATGGGTATGAATGGGAAGTTTCAGGAAGCGTTTGACAGCATCCATGCGGAAGAAGCCTTAAAAGCCCGGACAAAAGCGTTCCTTGAGCAAAAAACCAATGGGTACCGCCCAAAAAAGGCGCTGCCGTATTACCGCCTGGCGCCGGTAATGGCCTGTTTCCTGTTTGTGTTGGCCGGCTTTTGGGGCTACCAGCTCTATTTTACCCAGACCTCCGTAATCAGCATCGATATCAACCCTTCGGTTGAGCTGGGCGTCAACCGGTTTGACCGGGTGGTTTCTGCCAAAGCATATAATGACGATGGGGAAGAACTGCTCGGCTCGGTGGAGGTCAATTTTAAAGAATATACCCAGGCGTTGGATGAAATCTTAAACAGCGATATCATTACCGATTGCCTGTCAAGGGACGAGATCCTGTCGATCGCTGTCGTTGGGTCGGACGAAACCCAAAGCGGCAGGATCCTGTCGGATGTGCAGGCGTGCACAGCTGGGCAAAAGAACGCTTTTTGTTACCTGGCTTCCCCGGAAGAGATGGAGGAAGCGCATGAACTGGGGCTTTCTTATGGAAAATACCGGGCATACCTGGCGATGCAGGAGATCGATCCGGATATTACGCCGGAAGAGGTGCAGCAGATGACCATGCGGGAGATCCGGGATCTGTTGGCCGCCTCCGGTGACCCGGATATATTGCAGCAATTCCCAGGTATGCAGGATGGGACTTCCGGACAAGGCGGCCCTGGTGGGCAGGGCCCGGGACAGGGCCCCGGTTGGCATGGCGGGAAAAGGAAACAGCAGTCCGCAGGATGACCGGCAGTCCCTGCGCACGAAACCCCAAAAGAAGCGGCGCGTTGATACCGCCGGGCAAAAAGGCCCGGCGGTATTTATTTTGCTCCGGCAAAAAGCCGGCGGCTATGAAGCCGCCGGCCAACGCGCATATGCGATCAGTTTTGCCTGGCAAAATGGATGCAAGCCCCTTTGCAGAAACTCGGCAAAGTCACCGGGAAACCACAGCGTGTTTTTTCCAGGACCCAGAGCAATAAAACCAGATGGACATCACAGCCGCCACTGCCCAGCCAAGCGGCCAGGAAAGCCAGATGCCCAGGGAATCCTTGAGCAGATAGGCAAGCAGGTAGGCCAGGGCGACGCGCAGGATCAGGTCGGTGAAGGTGGAACTCATAAACTGGAGCATTGCGCCGGATCCACGCAGCACCCCGTCACAGACCAGTTTCAGGCAGATCACGATATAGAAGGGGGAAACCACCCGCAGGAACTGGACGCCGGACAGCATCGCTTCCTCCCCGCCTTCGCTCATGAAAAGCCCGATCATTTTATCCGGCAGGAAAAAGAACAGGCTGGTAAAGATCGCGACAATAACGATTGAAAGCAATATGCCTGCACGCAGCCCGGCATGTACGCGCTCGTACTTATTCGCGCCGATATTCTGCGCGCTGAAGCTTGAAATGCTGTTGCCCAGGGTGGTCAGGGTGGTGACCGAAAAGGTGTTGAGTTTGACTGCGGCCGAATACCCGGCGATCACAGCCGGCCCAAAGCTGTTGACCAATCCCTGGATCATCAGGTTGCCCACGGAAATGAAACTTTGCTGCAAAATGCTCGGGATCGCAATCAAACTGATCTTGCCCAGCATTTCCCAGGAAAAAAGCGGGTCGTTTTCATCCGACGGCATCCCGCGCAAGCGCAGGAACAAGGCGCTGAATGCCAGGATGGAGGAAATGCCCTGCGCAATAAAGGTCGCCCAGGCAACGCCGCCGACCCCCATCTGGAAGCAGATCACAAAAACCAGATCCAGGACGATATTGCCCAGCGAGGATGCGATCAAAAAATAAAGCGGGGTACGGGAATCCCCAAGGGCGGTGAAGATGCCGGTGCAGATATTATAAAGGAACAGGAAGATCAGACCGCCGATATAGACCCGCAGGTAAAGCGCTGAATCCCCAAAAATGCGGTCCGGCGTATTTAACAGGCGCATCAACGGCGTACAGAACAGAAACCCGGAAACGGTCAGGATCAGGCTGACTGCCACAATGGAAAGGATCGATGTGGAAACGGCAGTTTTCATCTTGCCGTAATTTTTGGCGCCGAAAAGCTGGGAGATCACAACCGAACAGCCGATGTTCGCCCCGGTAGCGACCGCCATAAAGATCATGGTGATCGGATAGGACGCGCCCACAGCGGCTAAAGCATCCACGCTTACAAATTTCCCTGCGACCACGCTGTCCACAACGTTATACAGCTGTTGGAATGCCACACTGAGCAGCATGGGGATGGAAAAACGGATCAAAATTTTTGCAGGCGAACCCTGCGTCATATCGGTTATCATCTTTTAAAAACCTGCCCAAAATAAATTTTTATCCCGCAAACCGGACTGTACCCCGCTTTCACAGCAGGAAAAAAGATCCGGCTCCGTGCGCGCCAAGCGGATACACACTGCAGATGATGGTACCACATTTTCCCGCTGAATGCAACCCTTGCACAGGACGCGGCCCTGCCGGACAATCCCGTCCGGCGTGGCCAACAAAGAATAAAGGATGGCAATTTTTGCCATCCTTTATTCTTTGCCGATCTGTATGGTGATGGGACATTCCAGCGTCCCGACCAATTCCAGCGTTTGGGGGTCTACTGCGTTGAGATAGGCGACCGCTTCATATGTTCCCGCATCCAGTGAAGCCGCCAGGTCGATGGATTCTATGTATTGGTTGGGGGCGATATATTTGGACTGGTAAAGCATGGCGCCCCCGGATGCCGGCGCAATTTCCAGCACCATCAAATATTGATTGGAAGCAGGGTTTTCAACCAGAATATTGCCGTTTTTGCCCTCATCGTCAAACGTAGGGGTGGAATTGATCCGATAGGCGAAAACATCTTCTGCCGGCTCAGATTCGCCCCTTGGGGAGCCTGGCAGGCTTCCGATCTGCGCTGCCGGGTCAAGGTCTTCCACTTGGAAGATAGGCAAAATGGTATCCGGGGCCTGGGTGGCGGAATGCAGGAACAAATAGACCCCAAACCCGATCAGGGCAATACAAATACAGGACAGCAATACAATGAGAATCGGATTGGTACGGGAACGTTGGCGCAATTTCATAAGAAACCCTCAAACGATCTTTCTTAAAATTTTTGGCCGGAACCAGCCGCGGTAGATCTGCAGCACCTGGGTCAAAAGGAAATCATACATTATAAAGGTAAAGTTGGCCATCCCCAATGCCGCATAAATGGTATATTTCCCCAGGTCGCCCCAGCCTTCCAGGATATCCGGTATCCCCAGTATATAAAGGGTAATATAATAAAATGCAACAATGATCCCATTAAAGACCGCTAATTTAATAAAAAAGGAAAACAGCCTGGGCAATTTTTCCAATACCGGCTTGAGCATGGGATAATAACCTAAAAACAGGATAAACAGCAGCTTTGCTTCCTGGTCGGGCACGATCAGGATGGCCAGCACGGATACGACCGCATATACCAGCAAAGCGGTTTTTACCCCCATTTCATCTGCTACAGCGATCAGTACAATACCGGCCATCGCAGGGAACAGGTAGGAAGAAAACGGCACCAGGCCGGTCATGAACATCATCAGCAGGCATAATGCTGCTGAAAGCCCGCCGATCGCCACTTGGGTACTTTTTTTCATTGGCCAAACCAAACCTTCTCCCTAAAATTTAAAAACATCCGCTGCCAAAGCAGTCGATACAACAGTTGGCGCAGTACATCGCCGCACAGATATCGCAGCAGCTGCATCCGCCGGTCATCTGGCTGCCGTAACCGGCGGAACCGTATTGGGCCTGTCCGGTCTGCCGCTGCCACAGCAATTGGTTATACGCCGCGGCATATTCCGCATTCTGCGGGTTCATCTGGCAAGCCCGCTGGAAATGCTGGAGCGCATCATCCAGCCAGCCGCGCGAATAATAGATGCTCCCACGCAAAAAATACCATTCCGCATCCCGGTTGGCGGCTGCCACGCCGTCCAACAACTCCTGCGCTTCGGCAAACCTTCTCGCATTGATCATCCGGCGGATATCCGCAAACTGCGACCCGCCATACCCGCCGCTATATCCCCCTTGCGATGCATATCCGCCGCCCGATTGCTGCCCACGCCGCCGTTGGGACATGATCTCGTCGTATGCCTGGTTGATCTCCTGCATTTTTTCTTCGGCCAGATCGGAAAGCGGATTACCCGCATAATTATCCGGATGGTATTTCTTTGCAAGCTCCCGGTAGGCGGATTTGACCTGGTCATCCGTGGCATTTGGAGAAACGCCTAAAACCTTATATGGATCGGTCATTTTGGATGCTTCGCCTCCTTTGGCTGCAAAATTTGTTCTACAGTAGTCCGCAAGCCCAAATAAACAATATTTTCCAAAATGGGCTGGTATTGTGCAATGGGAAGCAGGCTGTATGCCTTCCCAATTTCGCCGATGGTCAAAAAAAGCGAACCCTTTGCTTCTTCACGGATATGTGCCAGCTGTTCAGGCGGGACAAAAGGGGCGTCCGCCAGCTTTTCCCGCAGCAAGAAAGGGTTATAACTGTGATGGGCGATATCCTCTTCCAGGTCATCCAGGGCGTCTGCCAGGTAGATATACCGCCCCAGCAGGTAACCGAACCGCTCGAGGACCCGTTTTTGCTGGGCATCCTGGGCCAACAGGGCGCAGATCCCAGAAAGCGCCAGGGCGGTGGGCTCGCTCGCCTCATCCACGCTTTCACAAAGACGGCTTTCCACATCGCTTTGTTTGCTGATCGTATCATACATGACCTTTGCTACTTCAGGGTATTGCTGCGCTGCTTTTTGGTAAGCCCGCCGCACGAACGGCCGTACCAGCAGGGCAAGCATCTTCTGGCCGATCCCGCCGTCATTATAGTTGTCCAGCGCCTTATAATAAAACATGATCATCGCGGTGCTGCCGGAAAAGGAAAGCGATGGGCCCGGATCGCAGCAGGGCATCCGTTTCAGCGGGTTGAGCAGGCAGCGTCCGGGGGAAAATGCCCCGCCCCCCTCCTGCATCCCCATCTGCAAAAGGGCCAGGAAGGTGAAATCATAATTCAGGGTCAGCCGGGAAAACGGCCCGTATTCCCGGCCAAGCTGCTTGCATAGGCCGCAATAAACCGCTTTATACACTTCATATTCGCAGATCCGCAGCTGGGGCTTGCAAGGTTTTACATATCCAAACATAGTTTGCTCCAACAAGATGGTGTCATTCTGGCAACAGGAAAACCACCTGATAATGATAGCATAAACACACTAACGCATTTATTCTACATGAATTGATGCAAAATTTGTTGAATAAATTGTGAATTCAAGGATAAAAAGGCTTGCCGGTGGGGAAAAGCCACAAAATCACCCGCAAAAACACACAGAAAGGGCGCGGTTTTGCGGCCGCGCCCAAAGAGGGCTTCTTGCGGGATGACCCGTTTTTGGCCCCATGCATCAAATAAAAATACGCTCACCCTCAACATACAGCTTACAGTAGCAGCTGATTACGCTGCCTTTGGGCACCTGCATTTCGACCGGCTCGTCCGACCCGGCGGCACGCACCAAAAGCACAGCGTCCGCCCGCGCGGTATAGGTGATATCAAATCCCACTGTATAATTCTCAAACAGGTAATCGTTTGTCAGACCGGCAGAAAAACAGCTGCCAGTACGTTCTTCATTCTCGACCGGTTTGAGCGAACGCAGATAATTCGGGTTCATCTGTATGGAGATTTTGCGGGAAAACAGGCTGCTGTCATGCAGCGGGGAACTGTCCAGAACGGTATAATTGGTCTGGTCCTTCCCGACAATCTTTTCATGGATCTCAAACTCCACCGTATTGCCGTGGATGCTCGAATAGGTGCTGCCGGCAGGCGGCTGCGCGTCATAGATATCGGCGTATATGGTCGTTTGGCTGCCTTTGGCGGAGATTTCCACCGCAGAGGCGGGCAAAGCCAGCCCCAGCAGGCAGGCAGCAGCGACAAAATAAGCGGTCCATTTTTTAAACAAAGTGATCACCTCACAAAAAATCTGACAGGTTACCTGTAATATACTCCAAAATCTGGACAAGGTCAAATTTTTGCACACATCCCCCTTAAAAAACTTGGGTGGGATGAAAAATAAAGGGAAATAGCGGGAAAAAACCTGCCGCACGCCGTCTTTTGTGCGGCAGGGCATTTTTTATCCCTGGAACAACCGCAGCACAGCGTCTGCGACTGCGTTCGCATAAAGATGCATGGAATAATCGCTTGCAACATCTTCATAATCGATCGGGCTGCACAAATAAGCAGATTCTATCAGCACCGCCGGCCGCGCAGTCATCATGGTGACCCGGTACCAGGACCACTGTGCAAACCGCAGCCGCCGCCCGGTATCTTCCGACAGGCTTGCGCCCAGATCCTGGGCAAATGTTTCCGACTGCTGGTTATAATAATAGACCTCGATACCGCTGACGTCATTGGAATCGACCGTTTCAGAAAGGGAATTGTGATGGCAGGAAATGAACAGGTCGGCGTCCAGCGATTCGGCCAGTTCCATCCGGTCGTTGAGGGTCATGGTCGCATCCTCCTGGGTGATGGCGACCTGGGCCCCGAATGCCTCCAGACGGCTTTTCAGCGCATACGCATCAGCCAGATTGAACTCTTTCTCCCATGGCCCGCTTTCATAAGGCACCCCGGCCGCACCGGGGTCGGTGCCGCCGTGCCCGGGGTCGAGCACAATGGTGATCCCGTCGAGCGGTTTGGCTGTATCCGCCTGCAGGACAGGTTTTTCCCGCAGGTACAGGATGATATTGTCCCCATCAAACAGGACATCCCAGCCCAGCAGGGAAACCCCATCCCGAAGATGGAAAGTAAAGGTAAGTTCCGGTTCGCCGTCATCCTCCCCCTCAGCCGTGTCAATCGTATCGCAAAGGCGGCTGTTCAGGGCGGAGGGGTTGATATTCCCGATTCCGGTGGTGTTTTTCAGGGTGATTACAACCGCCCCATCCTCCATTTTCCCAAAGAAGGTGGGATATGCCGTACCGGTGAGGACAAACTGCTCGCCTTTGCCGGTGTCGTTGAGGGAAATGGAGGAAATGGTGTTGTCGGCGCTGACCGTCCCTTCCGGGATTTCCACGGCAGATTTCAGGATATACCCGCCGGAAGAGATACGGTAATAACTGCCGGCATTTTCTGCAATATAATCGACGCAGCCTTCCTTCAAAATGGTGGAATATACCCCATCATCCGCGCCGTTCTGGCTGACCGGCGTCATATAGGTCTTGGTTTTCAGGATTGGGCGCGCCCCTTCGCCGGCAACATATACTTCCCCGGCGCTCTGGCCGGTGGAAGTCATACCGTTGTAATGGAGCTGGTAGGTGACCTGCCCGATCTTGGTGACCTGGCCCGCTTTCGAGAGCGAGGACAGGTCAAGGGTCTGCTGATAGGTGACAGCCACCCCGTTCTGGCTGGCGGCCGCGACCGGCTCGAGGGTGGCGGAAAGCCCGCCAACCTGCGCAGTGACCGTCCCGCCTGCAGGCGCGGTACAGGAAAGTTTCAGCTGGGTGCCCGAAAGCACCACCTCAGGATCGGACGGGTAAAGCGAACTTTTGGAAAGGGTTGAGATCAGGGTGGGTTCGGTGGACGGCTGTGGGCGGGTGATGGTCACGCTTTGGGTGGCTCCGCCCTGGGAGAAGGTATAAGTATTCGTGCCGTAAGGGACATCCACCAGTACCCCCCAAAGCCCGGTAGCGCCCGGACGTTCGACCTCCTGGCCGGCATAATAGAGCGGCTGATCCGGGTCGGAAGTGCCGGTGATAAAATAGCTGCTCCATGCGGAAGAAATCGTAAGCGTCTCGGTCGGGCGGCAGATCGCAAAGCTTTGCGGGTAAGACAGGTCAGGCATCTGGGTTGGGGCCTGCTGGGCGAAGGTGGCGGCGATCGAATAAGCCGCGACCCGTTTTTCGGTGTTCAGCGAGCCATAATTGCTGATGGCAATCCCGTCTGCACCCGCCTGTTGTTCAAAATAGTAGCTGTTGTCCACCGGATGCTGGTAAGCGGTATCGTCACCGGCAGTATGCAGCGGGTAATAGGCAACGGTATGGTTTTCATCCGACGCCTGTTCACAGAGCGACTGCCATGCTGCCAGTTCCGCCTGGAAGGTTTCGATATCCGGCATGCCGCTCCCCATTGAAGGTACAACAAAATCGAGCGTCCCGTTTTGGACAGGGGCGGTAGCCAGGTCGCGCGCATCCTCGGCAGTCAGCGCATCCCCGTTGACGACCATCCCCAGCCGCTGTCCCTGCTGATCGCGCAGCGCGTCCCGCGCTGCCGAGAGGATGGCGTCCAGCTGGCTGTCATAACCGGTTACATCGTCAAACGCATCCGAATCCACACCAGAAAAGACGATCCCGGCGATATCATACTCGGAAAGCTCCTTGCAGACCTTCCCGATCAGCTTTTGTACGCCGTCGGCAGCAGGGTCGAGCAATCCGTTTTCCATCACCCATTCCGGGTTGCCGCTGGCAATCCGGCTGGTTTGCGGGTCATCGGGGAGGGCAAACGGGTTGACGACAGCATATACCTGGATGCCAGGTTCCTTGCAGATATTTACCAAGTATTTGAGCGGGTCAAAAAAGGTAAATCCACCTTCTTCCCCAGTCCAATACCGGCTGGCCGGCAGGACGGAGGACCGGTAAAACGCATCGGCTTCCGGGGCTGCTTCAAAAAAGATGGTATTGTAGCCGTAGGTCTGTGCAAAGTCCACCAATTCCTGCAGTTCCGCCTTGACAGACTGGGCGGGCAGGCCGGCAACAGACGGGAAATCCGCATTGTTGCGGGTGCGCACCGTCAAAGCGCGCAGCTGCCCCTGCTGCGCAGGGATACCGTCGGGATAGATCTCCGGCAGCAGCTGGGCGCCGAGCAGGCTGGAAGCCGCCGTGACGGCGACTGTGAGGGCAATCAGCAGAAAACACAGCAAAAGGGTCTGCAAAATGATCCTGCCGTGGCTGATGGGATGTTTCATAGCAAAATCTTCCTTTAAATATGGTTTATGCAGTCAGAGCTCAAAGTCAGAGCGGTCAAATTTGGGTAATGCACGCGGCCGCTTGGGGATCCGTTTGAGCGGGTCATAGCGGTATTTCCGGCAGGAGAAACCTGGGTTGCAGACGCCATTTTTTTTGCAAAGGACCGTTTTCCCGTCCCAGGTGGTGAAGCCATGCTTGCAGTAAGCGCAGGCCGGGGGGATGTCGTCTGAAAACAGTTTGGATTTCATGCGAAGGCTCCTTCCTGAAAAAGCAATGCTCCCGAATATTCTACACGATTCTTACATTATACAGGATCAGGCCGGCAAATTCCAGCGGTAATTTGTGAAAAAAGCCGGCCTACAGCCGCTGTGCTTCACGGGACGGCAGCAGCAGGATGGTACACATGCAGATCAGGCAAAAAGAGGAAAGCATTGCATTTGGGGCGGAAGCCGACAGGGTGGGGGAAGGGATACTGACAGCGGCAAGCACCTGCGGCGGGAGGAATCCCCAAAAAATCCAGGCCAGGATCCCGGTGATGCCGCCATGTACCAGACGGGAGAGGAAAAAAGGGCCAAAACGCACCTTTGCGCCGGTGGGGAAGCAGGCGCAGACCTGCCCGATGATGCTGAGGGAAGCAAAAGAGATCAAAAACCCACAGAGCGCAAACCCCAGACGGGTATGCAGCGCGCTGGCGGCCATACAGCCGTTGGTCACCTCCAGCACTCCTGCCAGAAACGCCTGGAAAAACGCCGGGCCCATCCATGGGAAAAGCCGGGAAAGCAGGACGGAAAGGGCGGAAAAGGCCCCGGCCGCTTCCAAAAGCGAGCGGATGGCGGAAAAGGCTACCACAAAGGCGCAGGTGGTGAGGATCCCGGCGCTGGCGCTTTTGACCGCTTCCACAAACCCGGTATGTACAGCGTGCGGGTCGGATGCGGGATACGCCCCATCCGGGCTGCGGGACCAGCGCCTTTTAAAAAAGGCGGCAATGATAAAAGAGGAACAGACCTGCGCCAACAGCAGCCATAGCCCTGCGGTAGCGCTGCCGAACATCCCTGCCCCAACAGCGGAAACCAGGAAGGAAGGCCCTGCGTTGACGCAGAAGCACAGCGCATAAGAAGCCGTTTGCGGGGAGATCTTCCGTTCTTCGGCCAAACGGGAAAGGATGCGCGCCCCCACCGGGAACCCGCCGATGAAACTCAGGAAGAATGCCGCCCCAAGCGCTTGCGGGATGCCAAGCAGGTGTTTGAGGGAAAAGGAAACCGCGCGGCTCAGGCAGTCGCCGGCCGGTGAACAGGAAAGGAGCCCTGCCAGTATCATAAAGGGGAAAAGTGATGGAATGATGATGGCCCCACAGGTTTGCAGCCCGGAAATAACGCCCTGTGCAACCTGCCGGGAATAAAAAAGGAGCAGCGCCGCTGCTGCGACCGACAGCAAGGCTGCTGCACCTGCCGGAATATGCGGCTTTTTCATAGCGATCGCCCCGTTTCATAAATTTGCCGGATATTTCATAGGTATGTCACAGAGAAAAAACAAATACCAGCTGGGCTGATATGAAAATAGAAGGGGCAATCGCGTATGCCGCAGAAGAAAAAACATACCCCCTGGCGGGAAAAAGCCGGGAAAACGCTGGGATTCCCGGCGGATGTGGCCGAAGGGCTGCCGGAGATCGAATTTTTAGGGAATAAGGAAGCCGTTATCGAGCATTGCGGCGGGATTTTGGAATATACCGACAAGGTGATCCGGCTGACTGCCGGGAAAATGGTGATCAAAATTGCTGGGCGCGGGCTGACGCTGTGTTTTATGAATGAAGAAACGGTTGCTGTCAGAGGGTTTTTCACCTTTGTGGAATTTATCCGGTAGGGGGAATTTTGGAGGGAAAAGGTATGGGCTTTGTTGCGATCCTGCGTTGGATCCGGGGGACAGTCACCTTCAGCGCACATTCCGGGCAGGTGGAACGGCTGTTGAGCAGCTGTACGCGCCAGGGGATCCAGATCCTGGAAGTGGGATATACCGCCAATGGGTTTACCGGGAAAACGACCCCGGCCCATTACCGGAAAATGCGCCGGCTGGCGCGCAAGACCAGGGTAGTGACCCGGATCACCGGGCGGGAAGGGCTGCCGTTTTTGATCCGGCGATACCGCAAGCGGGTGGGGATCGCTGCCGGTGCGGTCCTCTTTTTTGCATTTTTGGCAGTTTCCCAGCAGTTTATCTGGACCATCCGGATTGAAGGGAACGAACGGGTGGAAGACGCGGTGTTATATCAACAGCTGGAGGCGCTGGGGGTAAAGCCGGGCCGGCTCAAACAGCAGATCGACCCGCTGATTGTGCGGGAAAAGCTGGTCATCGAGATCGATGACCTTTCCTGGGCAGCGCTCAATATCCAGGGGACAACAGCGACCCTTTTGGTGCGTGAGCGCACGCCGATCCCGGAAAAGATTGACACCGACGTCCCGGCCAACGTGATTGCAGCCTGCGACGGGCAGATCAAACGCCTGGAAGTGACCGATGGGATTACCCTGGTAAAAGAAGGGGACGCCGTCTGCAAAGGGGATATGATCGTAAGCGGAGTCCATGTCGACCGCTGGGGGATTACCCATCTGCTGCGGGCAAATGCGGTAGTGATTGCGCATGTGCCGGAAACGCTGGAGGTGCGTATCCCGCTGCTGCAGGAAAAATTGACGCCGACCGGGCAGGTGATGCGGCGCAGGTATCTGAATATCGCCGGGGTGCGGCTGCCGCTGTTTTTATACCACCGGCTCGAAGGCAGCTATAAGCTGGAAAAGAACTGTTATCCCATACGCTTGTTCGGGATACAGCTGCCGTTTGATATCGAACGGGAAACCTATGCGTTTTACCAGATGGAGGAAGAAAAGATCTCACAGGAAACCGCTTTGCAGGCAGCCAGGCTGGAATTGGAACGGCAGGAGCGGCAGATGTGGGGGGAAAGCATCCTGCAGAAGGATTATCATGCGGCAATGGAAGATGGGGTGCTGGTCCTGACCGGGGAATACCTGGTGGAACGGGATATCGCCCGGCAGGTGGAAATCACCGTGCTGGATTATCGGGAACAAATGGAAAAAGAGGGCAAACCGGTGCGGGAAGGCGGCTATTAAGGGGATTGGGCCGCCGCCCGGGAAATCATTGCAAAAAGGCTGCATCTGTCTGATGCGGCCTTTTTGGATGGAAAAATAGGGCGAGGACAGGGCGTGGAGGTGGGGCGGATGAAGGGATAGGCATTTTAAATAAGAATATCGGGTGAAAATTTGGCAGAATTGATGGGAAAAATTCACAAAAAATTTTTATATTTATGTAAAATTTGCTTGTTACCGACCGGAAAATTTGGTATACTGTATCTGAAAATGCCGGAAGTGGGAACATTTCCAGCGAAGCTTCAAATGCAGGGCAAGATGATTTTGTGCCAGCAGGAGAGCGGTTTAAGGAGGATGTTGCGCCGATTATGATCGAAAGGCTGATAGATATTGAGCGGATGGAGCATGCGCTGGCCCTGTTCGGCAGCTTTGATGAGAATGTGCGGCTGATCGAGCAGGAATACCAGGTGACAGTGACCTGCCGCGGGACAGAGATCAAGGTCTTTGGGGATGAGGAAAAGGTCGACCTCGCCATCCGGACGATTACCGGCCTGCTTTCCCTTATCAACAAAGGGGAAGCGCTTACCGAGCAGAATGTCCGATATGTGATGGCGATGGTGAGCGAAGGGACGGAAGACAAGGTAGCCGCGCTGGCTGATGACGTCATTTGCATCACAACGACCGGCAAACCGGTCAAGGCAAAAACCTTCGGCCAGAAAAAATATATTGAATCGATCAAGACAAATACGATCAGCATTGGGGTGGGCCCTGCGGGTACCGGAAAAACCTATCTTGCCGTAGCCATGGCAGTGCGGGCGTTCCGGGCCCATGAGGTCAACCGGATCATCCTGACCAGGCCGGCAGTGGAAGCGGGCGAAAAGCTGGGTTTTTTGCCGGGGGATTTGCAGAACAAGGTCGACCCATACCTGCGGCCGCTGTATGATGCGCTGTTTGACATGCTGGGCGCGGAAAATTTCCAGAAATATGTGGAACGCCAGCAGATCGAGGTCGCGCCGCTGGCCTATATGCGCGGGCGCACGCTGGATGACAGCTTCATCATCCTGGACGAAGCGCAGAACACCACGCCCGAACAGATGAAAATGTTCCTGACCCGCCTGGGGTTCAATTCCAAAGCGATCATCACCGGGGACGTCACCCAGATCGACCTGCCGGACAGCAAACGGTCCGGGCTGATCGAAGCGGTAAAGGTGCTGAAAAATGTAGAGGACATCGGCATCACCCAGTTCAATGAAAAAGACGTTGTACGCCACCGGCTGGTACAGGCGATCATCAAGGCGTATGAACGGTATTATCATAATAATGCGCGATAATTTGCACAATCATAAGAATGAGAGAAAAGGGGATAAAAATCATGCCTGAGAGCGTAAAGGTGCAGATTTCCAACCGACAGAAGGACATCAAGATCCCCAGCGGAATCCGTCTGCTGATCCGCCGCTGCTGCCATGCGGTGCTGCGGATGGAAGGATTTGACGATGCCGCCGAGGTAAGTGTCAGTTTTGTGAATAATGAACAGATCCAACAGCTCAATTATGAGTTCCGCAACAAAGATATGCCGACCGACGTGCTTTCCTTCCCGCTGGGGGAAAACGGCTCCTATGACCGCAACCCGGAAACCGGCGCGCTTCAGCTGGGGGATATCGTCATCTCCATTGAACGCGCGATGGAGCAAGCGCGGATGTACGGACACACTTTGCAGCGTGAGATCGGCTTTTTGACGGTACATTCCATGCTGCATCTGATGGGTTATGACCATGAGGCGGGCGGCCTGGAGCAGATGCGTATGCGGGAAAAGGAAGAGGCTGTGCTCGAGAGTTTGGGCTTGCAGCGGGACATTTCATATGTGGCGCCCAATGAGCGGTAAGTTGAAACGGTTTTTCCAGGGTTTTTTATGGGCATTGAGCGGGATTTTTAACTGTATTTTGACCGAGCGGAACTTCCGCATCCATCTGGCGGCGGCCTTTTATGCGGTGTCGCTGTCGGTGCTGCTCGGCCTTTCACAAGAGCAGCGGCTGCTGGTCTGGTTCTGTATCGGGCTGGTGCTGGCAATGGAACTGCTCAATACGGCGGTGGAAGCATTGGCCGACCTGGTGACCCAACGCCCGCATCCTTTGGCCAAGCGGGCAAAGGATGTTTCCGCCGGGGCGGTGTTGGTGGCGGCATTTTTTTCCGCAGGGATCGGCGTCAAGCTGTTCTGGCGGCCGGACGCCCTGCTCGGGCTGCTGAAAAGGCCGGCCATCGCAGCGGTTGGAGGGCTTTCTTTTCTTTTTTTCTTATGGTTTATTTTTTTTGCATTCCCAGGCAAGCGGCAGGGGGAATGACGCCGGCGCAGCAAATGGAAAAGGTGGAACAATGATGACAGGACAATCAAATACAAAAACCGCGTTTATTGCCATTGTGGGCAGGCCGAATGTGGGGAAATCCAGCCTGTTGAACCGGCTGGTGGGGGAAAAGGTGGCGATCGTCAGCGATAAGCCGCAGACGACCCGTACCCGCATCACCGGGGTGCTCACCAAAGGGGATACGCAGTTTATGTTTATTGATACGCCCGGGCTGCATAAGCCCCGCACCAAGCTTTCGGAATATATGGTCAAGCAGGTGGATGAAAGCGTGGCGGATGTGGATGCCGCTGTTTTGGTGGCCGAACCGGAAAATGAGATCCATAAGGCGGAACAGGACCTAATCGAGGCGTTCCGGGCGCAGAAGATCCCTGCAATGCTCTGCATCAACAAGATCGACCTGGTGACAGATAAAGAGAAACTGTTGGCAGTGATCGCCAGGTTTTCCGAACAGTACCCCTTTTCGGCGGTATTGCCGGTTTGTGCGCTGGATGGGGATGGGGTGGATGCGCTGCTCGGGGAACTGGGACAGTTTGCCAAGCCGTCGCCTTTCTTTTTTGACCCGGATGATTATACCGACCAGCCGGAACGGGTGATCGTTGCAGAGATCGTCCGGGAAAAGCTGCTGCGGTGCCTGTATGATGAGATCCCGCATGGGACAGCGGTGACGGTGGAGCGCATGCATGAGCGGGAAGATCAGGATATCATCGATATAGAGGTGCAGATCTACTGTGAAAAGGACAGCCATAAAGGCATGATTATCGGTAAAGGCGGTTCGATGCTGAAAAAAATTGCATCGCTGGCGCGTACGGATATTGAAAGCTTCCTGGATTGCCGGGTGAATTTGCAGTGCTGGGTCAAAGTGCGGGAAGATTGGCGCAACCGGGAAAATGTGATTAAATCGTTTGGCTTTAACTAAAGGCGGGCGTTATGCAGCCGGGTTTTCATGGGGTATGATTTGTCAAGCCCCAAAAGTATGGAAATGGTGCAAGTCATTCCCAATGATAAGCGCAGGCGGAATGGAAAAAATAATCCCATCGAGAAAGGATGGGAGGCGCGGGGGATGCATGCAGGCGAGGACGACGCTTTTGAGCGGTTTTGGCAGACCGGCCGGATTGCAGATTATCTGGGATATGTTGACCAGGTGAAAAAACAGGCGGTGAATGGGCCGCCGTGCGCGGAGGGAAAGAGTGCATATCAAGACGCAGGCCATCGTGCTGCGGGAACGGGCGATCGATGAATTTGACAGTGTGCTGACCCTGCTCAGCCGGGAACGGGGGGTCATCACAGCATATGCACGGGGAGCCAGAAAGCCCAGGGGATCGCTGAAGGTCCCGTCGGAGCTGCTCAGCTACTCGTGTTTTGTGCTGTTTTGGAACCGGGACCGTTACCAGGTCGACCGCGCGGATCTGGATACATTGTTTATGGGAGTGCGGGCGGATGTGGAAAAGCTTTCTCTGGCCTCCTATTTCTGCCAGCTGTTGATGGAAACGGCGCCAAAAGAGGAAGCTGCCGGGGAATATCTGCGGCTTTTGCTCAACGCGCTTTACTTATTGGATAAAGGGAAACGGGATTGCAGCTTTATAAAGCCGGTGTTTGAATTGCGGCTGATGACCATGTGCGGGTTTATGCCGGATCTGGTTTCCTGCGCTGGGTGCGGGTGCTTCGAGGCGGAGGAAATCTACCTGTTGGCGCAAAGCGCGCAGATCATATGCGGGGACTGCCTGAAAAAAGAGCCGCCCGGCGAAACGCCGGTCCGCCTTTCCAAGACGGTTTTAGCGGCGATGCGGCATATCCTGTACGCCCCGTTTGAAAAGCTGTTTTCGTTCACCATACCGGACCAACAGCTCGCGGATTTGAATGAGATCACACAGTATTATGTGATGGTGCAGACCGAAAAACGCTTTGAAACGCTGGATTTTTATCTTTCGGTCAAGCTGCCTACATAATACCTGCTCCTTTGGACGGAGGATTTTTTGACAATGGATAAATATTGCAAGACAATTGAACTGGATAAAGTATTGGAACGGCTGGCAAAGCTCTGTTCCTGTGCGGACAGCCGGAAGATGGCGCTGGAATGCGAGCCGGTAAAAGATTTTGAGGACGCGCAGGCGCTTTTGCAGCGCACGCTTGATGCCAACACGCTGACCAACCGGTACGGTACCCCTTCGCTGGGCGGGATTGAAAACCCTGTGAGCGCGCTGCGCAGGGCGCAGGTGGGCGCCAAGCTTTCGCCGCGGGAACTCTTGGACGTTGCCAAAGTCCTGCGCGCGCTAGAAACGCTCGAACGCTGGAACCGCAATCTCGAACAGGGGGCAGGCAGCCTGGAATTCCTGTTCGAGTCGATCATTGCGCTGCCCAGCCTGCAAAAGCGGATTGATGAAGTTATCATTTCAGAAGAGGAAATTTCCGACCGCGCAAGCCCGGAACTTGCGGAAATCCGCCGCAAAATCCGTCAGGCGGGTGCAAAAGCCCGGGAAGTGCTGGATAAAATGGTGCGTTCGGCCACCTATCAGAAGTATTTGCAGGAAAATATCATCACCCAGCGGGACGGGCGTTTTGTGGTGCCGGTAAAGATCGAATACCGCAATGAGGTAAAAGGGCTGGTGCATGACACTTCCGCTTCCGGGTCGACGGTATTCATCGAGCCGATCGGCGTGGTGGAAGCAAACAATGAAATCCGTGTTTTACAAGGCAAAGAACAGGCGGAAGTCGACCGGATTTTATATGAACTGTCTTCCCAGGTGGGCGGATGCAGTGAAAGCATCCTCGGCAGCTATGAAGCGGCGGTCGAACTGGATTTATACTTTGCAAAAAGCCGCCTGGCAGACGCCCAGAAGGCGACGGCGCCCAACCTCAACCGGCAGGGACGGGTGGAACTGAAAAAGGCGCGCCATCCGCTGCTGGATCAGGATAAGGCGGTGCCGATCGACCTGTATCTGGGCGGGGATTTCGATACGTTGGTCATCACCGGGCCGAACACTGGCGGTAAAACGGTGGCAATCAAAACGCTTGGGCTGCTTTGCGCAATGGCGCAATGCGGTTTGATGCTGCCGTGCGCGGACGGGAGCACAACGCCGGTATTTGAAAAACTGCTGGTCGATATCGGGGATGAGCAGAGCATTGAACAGAGTTTATCCACCTTTTCGGCCCATATGACCAATATTATCGGCATTTTGAAGGAAGCAAACAGCGGTTCGCTCGTGCTGCTGGATGAATTAGGGGCAGGGACCGACCCGGTGGAGGGCGCGGCGCTGGCGGTGGCGATCATCGAGCAGCTGCGTGCGCAGCGGGCGAAGATCGCTGCGACCACCCATTACGCGGAAATGAAAATGTTTGCGCTCAATACCCCCGGGGTGGAGAATGCAAGCTGCGAATTTGATGTGGCGACCCTGCGGCCGACCTACCGGCTGCTCACCGGTGTGCCCGGCCGGTCGAACGCATTTGCGATCAGCGAACGGTTAGGGCTGCCAAAACAGATCATTGAAACGGCAAAAGACCATGTTTCCAGCGACAATGCCCGGTTTGAGGATGTGGTGTCCCAACTGGAATCCACCCGCCAGGAGTTGGAGCGGGAACGGGAACTGGCGCAGAGCCAGCGCGTCCAGGCGCAGAAAGCGGGCAAGCAGGCCGACGAACTGCTGCAATCGACCGAACGGGAACGGGAACGCGAACTCGAGCGGGCGCGGGTACAGGCCCGCGGGATCGTCGAGCAGGTCAACGCACAGGCAGAAAAGCTGCTGGATGAACTGGAAGAACTACGTAAGGCAAAGGACAGCGAGGATTTCAGCCAGCGGCTTGCCCAGGCAAAGGTGTCCTTTAAGGCAGATATGCGCAAATTGCAGGATCTGGCCGACCCGGTCACCCGGAAAAACCCATCGAATTACCAGCCTTCCCGGCCGCTCAAACGCGGGGACACGGTGCGGCTGATCGAAATGAACCGGGATGGGGTACTGCTTTCCGCGCCGGATGGGCAGGGATATGTGACCGTCCAGGCGGGGATCATCAAAACCAAGGTGCATCAGTCGGAGGTGCGTCTGGTCGAGCAGCCGCAGAAAAAGGCCACCTTCAACCAGGGCAGCATTTCTACCAAAAATGTGGCATCCAAAGCCGGCCGGCAGATACGCACCGAACTTGACCTGCGCGGGCTGACGGTTGGGGAAGCGCTGATGGAAGTTGACCGGTTCATCGACTCATGCGTGCTTTCCGGTATCACAACCGCTACCCTCATCCACGGGAAAGGCACCGGCGCGCTGCGTGCTGCTGTTCAGCAGCATTTGCGCGCCCATCGCAATGTCAAAAGCTTCCGGCTCGGCGTTTATGGCGAAGGGGAAAGCGGTGTGACGGTGGTGGAACTGAAATAAATCCGCCTGATATGCCCAGCCCCTTTTCCTTTACAAAAAATACAAGATATGGTATTATATTTAAGTAGAACGGTCAATGATTGGTATGGATTCAAATTTGATATAGATTGCGAGGGGTATGGATGGAAAAGAAAATCACCAAGCCCGGCGCGCTGACCTATAAGGGCAAGCCATTGGTGCGCTGCGGGAAAACGATCTACTATGGCAACATGGGGGATAAATATGTCGCGATGCTCCAAATCGCGGGGGAAGAACCTTATCAGGATATGATGCTCCCGAATAAGGTATCGGTGCAGATCCTCAGCACCAACGATGAGATCCGCCTGCGCGACCGGATCGTGAAAAAAACCGAGAAAAACAACCTTTATGACGCGCTCAATATCGCGTCGATCTGGCTGGAACGCCAGCTGGCCGGGAAATGACCAAACAAGAACAGGGCGCTGCCAATTTTGGCAGCGCCCTGTTTTGCATCAGGATTCAGATGACAAACCCGCCGTTGGGGCTGAGTACCTGGCCGGTGATAAAACCGGCTTCAGGGGAAGCAAGGAAAAAGACCGCATGGGCGACGTCTTCCGGCGTACCGATCACTCCGAGCGGGGTTTCCTCTTTCAAAGCGGCAATCGCCTCCGGGCTGAGAGCGGCGTTCATCCGGGTAGCGATGACCCCCGGCGCCACGCAGTTCACGGTGATACCAGACGGCCCCACTTCCTGGGCAAGCGCTTTGGTCAGGCCGATGATCGCCGCTTTGGTGGCCGAGTAAGCGACTTCGCAGGAAGCGCCGGTGATGCCCCAGATCGAAGAAAGGTTCACGATTTTCCCGCTTTTGCGGCGGATCATCTGCGGCAGGACGGCCTGGCAGGCGAAAATCATCCCACTGACGTTGACCGACCAGATATGCTCCCATTCCTGTGGGGCCATATCGGTAAACAGTTGCTGTTTGGCGACGCCCGCATTGTTGACCAGCAGGTCGATCCGCCCAAAGCTGCCGGTTACTTCCTCCACCATCGCCTGCACCTGCACAGGGTCGGCGATATCTGCGCCAAAAGCCTGCGCATCCACGCTGTAATTTTCCCGCAGCTGGCCGGCAAGCTGTTCGGCCTGCCCTTTGCCGGTGTGGTAATGGAGCGCCACCCGGTAGCCGCCCTGTGCGAACCGGCGGGCGATCGCGCCCCCGATCCCGCCGGACGCACCGGTGACCAATACCGTTTTGGCTATGCCTGCCATATTTTATACCCTCCTCGTGCTCCGTTGCGCCGGATTGCCCAGGATAGCGGGAACAGTGCAAAAGTGCATGCCCCGCCGGGAAATCCTTACCGGCACAACCGGAAATCCCCCCGCCTGAGTGGCGAGGGGATTTTTTACGGTTTAATCGTTCAGATAACTTTTTACCAGCATCTGCAGAAGTTCATCCCGGTCGATTTTGCGGATGAGACTGCGCGCATTGTTATGGGTCGTGATATAGGTGGGATCTTCCGAAAGGATATAGCCGACGATCTGGTTGATCGGGTTATAGCCTTTCTGCCGCAGCGCATCATACACAGCGGTCAAAATCTCCTTCATCTGCTGTTCCTTATCCTCATGGATCGAAAAAGAAATCGTTGGCTCATGCATGACGTCACCCCCATGAAAAGTAAAATCATTTTTTCCTATTTTACACGATAATTTCACGTTTGGCAAGTGGGATATCCCAGAAAATCCCATAAATCGACGGGGATTTATCCGCGCTGCGCAAAACCTGTTTTTGCTATTCTATGCGTGCGCGGCAGGATTTATACGGCCGCTTCAGCTGCGCAGTTCGACGTCAAGCGGCTTGAGGGCCTTGAGGACCCGTTTGACCGCCGCATCGGCTTCCTCGTCGGTGAGGGTACGGTCAGCCGCCCGCAGGGTCAGGCTGTAAGCCACGCTCTTTTTGCCGGCAGCGATCTGCGAGCCCTGGTAGACGTCGAACAGGGAAAGCTGCTCGAGGATATTGCCGACTGCCTGGCGGATCGCTTTTTCAATCGCAGCCACCGGCAGCGACTCGTCGCAGATGAGCGCCAGGTCGCGGGTGGAAGCCGGGAATTTAGGCAGCGGATGATATCCGGTTTCAGCTGCAACATGCGCGAGCATGACCTGCTCATCCAGGTATGCGACATATACCCGGCCGCCGATCTCATAATTTTCACAGACAGACGGATGCACTTCCCCGATCATACCCAGGAATTCCCCGTCCACAGTGATTTTTGCACACCGTCCCGGATGGAAGGTGGGGTGGTCGGTGCAGGCTTCCATCTCCCAGCCGTTGACCCGCAGGCCGTTTAACAGGGTTTCGAGGATACCTTTGAGCGAGAAGAAATCACACCCGCCGCCATACATGCCGACGGTCACAAGCGGACGTTCATCCGGCAGTTCTTTGCCCGGCTGCGGCAGGTAAACGGTGCCGATCTCATAGAGCGCGGCCGATTTGTTGCGGTTATTGTAGTTGCGCGAAAGGGTTTCCAGCATCGAAGGCACCGTCGTTGTGCGCATTACGCTGGTATCTTCGCCCAGCGGGTTACTGATGACCACGCAGTTGCGGTAGGGGCTTTCCTGCGGGAGCCGGATTTTATCATAATATTTCGGGCTGATGAACGAATAGGTCGAAATTTCATAAAGCCCCTGTGCCTGCAAAATCTGGTCGATCGAACGCTCGAATTTCTGCGCTTCGGTATAAGCGCCGTTGGCTGTCCCGCGGATGGCGGTCGACGGGATCTTGTCATACCCATAAAAGCGCGCGATTTCTTCGGAAATATCCGCTTTATGCTCCAGGTCGCCGCGGAAAGAGGGCGGGATGACCACATCGCCTTCCACTTTGCAGCCGATCTTTTCCAAAATGCGCACCATTTCTTCCCGCGAAAGTTCGATACCGAGGAAACGGTTCATCCAGTCCGGTTCGAACGGTACCCGGCGCTCGGTATGGTCGGAATGGTCGACGTCGATCATCCCGCCGACCACTTCGCCTGCGCCAAGCAGTTCAACCAGCTGGCAGGCGCGTTCCACTGCCGGGATGCAGGTAGCGGGATCCAGCTGTTTTTCAAACCGGCCGGAGGATTCGGTGCGCATCCCGAGCTTTTTGGCGGTGACACGGATGGAAGGGCCGTTGAAGCAGGCCGATTCAAAGACGATCATATTTGTGTTGTCATTGATGCCGCTGTATTCGCCGCCCATGACGCCGGCGACTGCCGAAGGTTTCTCCATATCGGCGATGACCAGCATGTCCGGGGTGAGGCTGCGCACGACCCCATCCAGGGTTTCCAGCTGTTCCCCGGCATTCGCGCGGCGCACCACGATCTTCTGGCCTGCAACATATTTATGGTCGAATGCGTGCATCGGCTGGCCATATTCGAGCATGACATAGTTGGTGATATCAACAATGTTGTTGATCGGGCGCACGCCGCAGGCGCGCAGCCGTTCACGCATCCAGCGCGGGGAGGGCTCGATCTTGATATTTTTGACCATGCGCGCGACATAACGCGGGCAAAGGTCGGGAGCTTTCACTTCCACCGAAAGCAGGTCGTGGATGTCGTCCACCGTATGCTTGACCTCGGGTACAGGCAGGTTGAGCGGGACGTCAAAGGTGGCGGCAGCTTCCCGCGCCAGGCCGGTGACCGAAAGGCAGTCCGGACGGTTGGAGGTGATCTCGAATTCCACACAGGTGTCATTTAATCCAATAGCAGACTGGATATCCTGGCCGAGCTGTACATCCGGTTCTTCCAGGACAAAAATGCCGTCTTCGATCGCATAGGGGAAATCATGCGCCGTCAGGCCGAGTTCGCTGAGCGAACAGAGCATGCCGTTGCTTTCCACGCCGCGCAGTTTGCCTTTTTTGATGTGTTTGCCGCCCGGCAGGTCGCTGTCATGCAGCGCGACCGGGACAATATCCCCGGCTTTGACATTTTGCGCGCCGGTGACGATCTGGATCGGCTCGCCGTTGCCGACGTCCACCTGGCAGACCACCAGATGGTCGGAATCCGGGTGCGGGACGACCGAAAGCAGCTTGCCGACCACAACATTGCGGATCTCGCTGCCCTCAAGTTCCCAGCCTTCGACCTTTGAGCCGGACATGGTCATTGCTTCCGCGAACTGCCGCGGACTTATATGGCCGACATCCACATAATCGGCCAGCCATTTCATCGACAGATTCATAATTCAATATCCTCCAATTGTATCGTTACATCCGCCCGCTATGAAGGAGCGGTCAGGTCAAACGTGCGATTTTTTGCGGCGCCTAATCAGAACTGGCCCAAAAAGCGCACATCATTTTCAAAGAACAGGCGCAAATCGTCGATATTATACCGGCGCATAACGATGCGTTCCAGCCCCAGGCCGAATGCAAAGCCGCTGTATTCTTCCGGGTCGACGCCGCAGATGGAAAGCACCTTGGGATGCACCATACCGCAGCCGAGAATCTCGATCCAGCCCTCGCCCTTGCAAAGCCGGCAGCCCTCGCCGTGGCAGGCGAAGCACTGCACATCCAGCTCCGCAGACGGTTCGGTGAACGGGAAATGGTGCGGACGGAACCGCACGACCGAATCCTCGCCGTACAGGCGTTTGACGAACATTTCCAGCGTCCCCTTGAGGTCCGCCATCGTCACGCCCTTGTCCACGACCAGCCCTTCGATCTGATGGAACAGCGGGGAATGGGTGGCGTCCACCGCATCCGAACGGTAAACCCGGCCGGGCGCGATCACCCGGATGGGCGGGCGCTGTTTTTCCATGGTGCGGATCTGCACCGGGGAAGTCTGGGTGCGCAGCAGCACATTGTCGGGGATATAGAAGGTATCCTGCGTATCGCGGGCAGGATGGTTTTTCGGGATGTTGAGCGCTTCGAAGTTATAATAATCCAGTTCGACCTCGGGGCCTTCCGAAATGGAAAAGCCCATCCCCAGAAAGATCTCCTTGATCTCATCCAGCACCTTATTGAGCGGATGGGATTTCCCGAGCGGCGCGGCTTTGCCCGGCAGGGTGACGTCCAGCTTTTCTTCCGCCAGCTTCTTTTCCTGCATCTGGGCTTTCAGGGCGTTCGAACGCTGTTCGATCAGGTTTTCGATCGCAGCGCGCACCTCATTGGCAAAAGCGCCCACCTTCGGGCGTTCTTCCGCCGAAAGGGAACCCATCTGTTTGAGGATGGCGGTCAGTTCCCCTTTTTTGCCGAGATATTTTACCCGCAGGTCATCCAGCGCCTTGGGATCCGCAGCGGATTCCAGCGCCTGGGCAGCCTGCTTTTCAATGTTTTGCAGATCTTCCAGTAACATTTATCTCATCCTTCCATAAAGATACAAAAATATGGCGTACAGGGAACAAAAAAGCCCGTCCCTTCTGAAATCAAAGAAGGGACGGGCACAATGGTCCGCGGTACCACCCAAATTCCCGGCGCAGAAAACATCCGGGCACTTGATGCCGTTAACGGGGGCAAACCGTCGGTGCCTAAAAGGGGATCGCCCGTTCAGCGCCGCCGCTCGCGGGTGAACTTCACACAGGCCGCCGCAGCCCGCTTGCAGCGATTGCGGGCCTCTCTGGAAACGGCGGGGATATGCTACTCTCCCGGTCAAAGCGTTATATCTGGCAAATACTATAACACATTTCATTTTTGAATGCAAGGGGTTTATGGGATTCCATTGCGAAAGCCGGGCGGCTTCAAAGCTTGGTGCCACACCGGTTGCAGAACAGGCTGCCGTCCGGCTGTACGGCGCCGCATGCCGGGCAGACAAGGGATTTGCGGCTGCGAATCAGGTGCAGGCTGCCGGGGGCAAGGTCCTGGCCGGTAAGGGGTTCGCCGGCCATCAGCCGGTCGCCGTATGCCTTTTCCAGCGCAAAAACGCTCGCGCAGTTCGGACAGGTGGCGATGTACTGTTTATCATATTTAAAAACAGGGATAAAAAACGCATGAAAATATTGGAAACTTTGATTGATGCTGAATGTGACGGATTTCCCGCAGACCGGGCAGGTCACAGCGCCGATCTCGCCCACATGTACTACTTTCGCACTGGTTCCGAATA
>CALXGW010000065.1 GCA_944387965.1 uncultured Anaerotruncus sp.
TGCCGGCATACATGTTGCGCACCGCCTGAACCGTGGGCGCAGGATTTGCGACATTCACTTGGCCAGTAAACGTCTTGTCCCCGGCGAAGGTCTGTTCCCCGGTCGTGACCGCCCCGGCCGCACTCCCGGAAGCCGCCCCCATATTCACCACGCCGCCCGCTATTGCAAGCCCATTGCCCGGCGTCACCTTTACATGCCCGAACTGCGTATCGCTGCCCGCGCCGTAGGATGTGTCCGCCGCCGCGTGGGATACCGGGGCCGCCCCTGCCTGTACCGCCGTAACCTGATGCGGGTTATTTTGATCTGCTATGTAGGTATCCAGATTTCCCTGGAATGTTTCTGCGCTCCCCGCCGGGTCGTAATCCATCTCCGGCAGCTGTGATGCCGGAATCTTCCCATCTTCGCCGAGATCGGCCTTTTGGAAAAGCGCCGCATCCACATCATCCATATTGCCGTTAAAATCTTCGATATCATAAAAATCAGTCGTCAATGGCTTTTTCAAATGATAGTGTGAAGTATATTCTGCCATCAGCTTAATTCTTCCTCCTTCAGCCCTTGATGTGTATAACTCGCCAGCTGCGCATGCGTATATGGAGCCAGCGCAGCATGGGTGTTATACAGCAGCGACAGGTCGATCACCAGGTTTTCCGGCGCTACCCGCCGCAAAAGTGCATCCACTGCCTGCAAATTGTCCTTTGCCTCCAGCCACACCCGCACGACCAGCTGATAGCTGTTTTCAGGGATCTCCACCGAGAAATTTCCCTTTCCGCACAGGTTCCCCAGCATATTCCGCAGCTGGGTGACCGTATACGGCAGCTGTTCATTGATCCGGCTCAGGACCGTAAACCGCCGTTCTTCCAGGCTTTGCGTCCCTTTCGGCGAGATTCCCAGGATGTTTTCCCATCTGGATATCCCCCATTCATCCGCCGATGGGAGGAACTGGTTATCCAGCAGCCGTCCGGCTGCCTCCCAAACCAGTTCCAATTCCGGCTGCTGCGCGCCGATGATCCCTTTGAACTGGGGATAATCCCGCACCACATAGGGCAAATAATCCATAAGTTTTCGTTCCATCCGATCACCCCCTTATGCGCTCTGACCGCTGGTTGAGGGGGTAATGTCGCCAAGAACCGGGATATCGTCCGCACCCAGTACATAGTTTTCCGCAAGGCCGTTGATTTTGGTATCCCCGATATCCAAAACCCCGTTGACTTCCAGCAGCCGGCTTTCGATCTGGCTGATACGTACCACCAGCGCCTGTTCCTGCTGTGCCCATGTTGCAGCCAGCTCTTCAAAATACCCCTGGATGGTATCCCTCACATAACCTTGAACATCCTCCCAGTCCCAACCGTCCTGATAGGTAAGCGCAAAAGAAATATCCAATGTTTTGCTTTTGACCCCTTCTACCTTGACCACATGCCCGATCGGCGCCAATCCGATCCCTTCTCCTGCATTCTGTGTCGGGTCGATGGCAGCCTGCACCAGCTCCACAAGGGCCGCGGACGGAGAAGAAAAGGTGCTGTCGATTATGACCAGCCGCACTGTGCCGCCAACTGTCAGCTTGCCGTCCTGCCCCGCTTCATATACCTTGTTGAGCCAGCTTTTGATTTCTTCGGATGCCTCCACCGTTTCCATCCATGCCGAAACCCCATCCGGGGGAACCAGTTCCGCAGGCCGGATATCCCCGTTCCATGCCCGGTAAACCTTCACCCCGCCTACGCCGGGGATGGCGTTGACCTTTTCGATATAATCCGCCTGGTTCCCGGCGAAAGCCTGTGCATCCAGGCTGTCAAAATACCGCTGCCGGAAAACTTCGGTATCTTCCTCATCCTCACCCGGGATCAGCAGGGCCGTGACCGTACAGCTTTCGAGCCCTTCCACATATTCGATGGGGATGACAGCATCCCCGTAGTCGTTCCCCGCTTCCCCCGGCGTTTCGCAGGTAATCTCGTATTTCCCGTCCCCCAGGCTTTTGGAAACCGCGTAATTGAGCGCGCCGATCGAAAACCGCGTCCCGATTTCCAGCTGTAAATCCACCGGGGTAACCGAAAGTTCCAAAACTGCCGCTGTTGCCGGATAAGGCGTAAGCCCGCGTTCAGCCGCCCGGCGGATCAGCATCTCCCTGCTGGCAGTGTCCGCGAAGGTCTCATCCAGAACTGTATCCAGTTCGAGATACAGATTCTGAAGTTCCACCGCAGCCGGCGCGATCCCCAGCCAAACAAGCGACCCTTCCCGCGTATCCAGGTTGCTGTCGATGGAAAGCGCCTGCTCCAGCATCCGATTTACCAGCATCGCATACGTTATGTTTTCATACATCAGGCAACCACCTCCTTTTCCATTTTAAGAGAGCCAAAAATGCTGTTCACCGTAAACCTTGCCAGTACTTTCCTTTGATCCACCTGGAAGGTGAAATCCTCGACCGCCACGATCCGGTCATCCTGTAACAATGCCTCCCGTACCCGCCGTTCGATTTCCGGGATACAGAAATCCACCGGCTGCCCGATCAGCCCTTCCCATTCCATCCCGTAATTCCAGCTGTAGATCAGCCATTCATACCGCTCGACATTCAGGATCAGGAATACCGCCTGTTTTACCGCCTGCAGCCCATCTGCCATCCCTGCGATTATTTTTTGATCCTCCTGCATGCGGAAAGTCCGGCTCGGCAGGGTTTCCGTTATAAACTCCTGCCGGAGATCCTCCTGTATCTTTGGGACCATATCCCTTTACACCCCCACTCGATCCAACACCACAAATTTCCTTCCATTCTGCATCCGCATAAGCACCACCCGTTCCCCGGCCTGCAACGCATGATGTACCAAAAACGATTTTTTGCCCTGGTAAGCATGCCGGTGTTCTGCAAAAGGCGGTTCCTCCCCCGTCCCATCCTGCATTTCCGTTTCATGCTCCATCGTCATAAAAACCGTATAATCGGTCACATTGCGGGTCAGCACCAGCATTTTTTCCGTGTAGATCGCCTTTTGGTCGGTCTGGATCTGCAGCGGTGAAACCGAAATCACCGTCCCAAACAGCAGCTGGACCGGCTTTGCCGCTTCCACCGCATCGACTGCCGCCCGTTTGATCAATTCCACCGGGTTTTGCGTATCAGGCAATAAACCCACCCCCTACCAAACTTAAATCCATCAGGTGCACCCCGCCGCCAAACCGGTGCGCCACCTTCTCAACCATCAGGTAGCTGTTCCATTGCATATCCTGCAATTCCAGCGATACCATCACCGTACTCCCCGCACGCACCCGCGTATCGCCAAATGCATTCCGGATGGTGAGCCGCCTGGTCTTCTGATCGTAAAGCTTTAACAGGGCCTGTGCTTTTTCCGCCGCGCCCACCATGGATTTGACCGGCTCAAAATACTGTAAAACGCCCCATTCGCTGATCTTCTGCGCATCTTTTGCCAGATAGGATTCCTGCTTCCCGATCCGGTCGTTTAGATAAGCTAATTTGACCTGGTTATAGGTATTTTTGTCGATGCTGGATTCATAATCGAAGCTCTCCCCCGATTCTGCGTCGATCAAAAGGTTGAGCCGCATGTCATTGGTATTGCGCAGGGTCAAAAAGCCGCCTTCGTCATACAGGACGAACATCTGCCCGGTCTGCGCAAGCGTTTCATCCAAAGCATTCTGGATCATGTCCAGTAAGGTCTGGTTTTCCTCCACCACCGCTTCAAACACATATCCTGTATCACCGATCTCCCCCAGGGACAGCTTAAAATCCTCCGCCAGCCTGCGCACCATCCCGGACGCCGTGATCCCTTCAGCAATAAAGGTGTCCTTGTTTTTGAGGTACCGCAGCTGGTCATATGCCACTGCTTCGATCTCCGGGCTCCCGGCGCGCTGTTTTTTGGTAAAAAGGAAGCCGTAAAACATCGTCTGCCCATCCACCGTCAGCTTGACCTGATCTCCTTCCGCAATTTCCATTCCATCCGCCTGGACAGCGGTAAATTCCAGCTTTCCCGGCATACCGCACCGTTCAAGCGTCAAAACAGCCCCTTCCCTGACTGCCGGCAAAACCCCCCGGCCACCATGCTGTATCATGATCTGCGCCTGCATATCCATCCCCCTTTTAAACCTGCGGGATCACCAGCACCTGCCCAGGATAGATCGTATACCGCGGGTTTCCTGTCCCCCGGTTGCCCTGGTCGATCAGCGCCTGGTTTTCGGCATAAAGGGCAGGGTATTTGTTCCCATCCCCCATGTAACGCTGGGCAATATTCCAAAGGCAGTCCCCCGCCACCACCGTGTGGGAGCCACCGCTGGGCGCACTGCCGGTTTCCCGCTGGGATTGGATTACGAAAGTGGAGGACGCCCGCTGCACCGTCACCGTCTTTGCCCCGTAATGCCGGTATTGCCGCAGGTTCACCGCAACAGCCACGTCAAATCCTTCCCCCGCATCGTCAATCACCTCGTAATCCTCCAGCCCCACCGTCAAATTGGTGTAAAACAGCCGTTCCCCATCCGGCCATTCGCGGTTCAGGATCCATTGGAACGGTTTTTTGCTTTCCTTGAGCTGCTCAAGCTTGTCCAGATAGTAGGAAGCCGGCCGCGCATCCTGTGTGGCAAACGGATAAGACGTCTGGGGCAGAAGCAGCGTAAAGCTGACCTCACGCAGCCCCGGGGATTTCAGGATGTTGATCTCTTCCCCACTAATCAGTGTCAGCCGTTGGTTTTGGCTGCCGGCCCGGACGCTCACCTTTCCCGGCGCGACCGGCATCCGAACCCCGTCGATATACATTTGATACCCTGTCACCTGTGTACCCCCTCTGCCGCAGCGTCCAAACGCCGCGCAAAATCATCCGTCCAAATCTCCATCATCTGTTTCCAGTCGGGATCCCGCTGGACAGCATTTACCCTGCCGGCCGTCAGCGGTTCCCCGGCAAAGGGGACGGCCGCTTCCGGACGCCCTTCCCGTTCCCAGATATACCGGATGGTTTCCTGCGCCATCCGGTAATCCTCTTGGGGATCCGTCTGTGGGCCGCGTGCCATCCAGCCCGCCGGGGATAAGCGCATGCCGGTTTCCAGCCGCGCCTGCTTGGTAAAGCTTGCCGGCGGGATGCGCCCGCCTGCTGCCGCCGTGCGTAACCCGCCAAGCGTTCCTGCAGCCGGGACGCGCATCCCATCCGCTCCCAAACGCCGCGGGGACGTCTGCCAAACCGAAGCCACCCCGCTATTTCCGGCGCGGCCATCACGCCCGGATACAGCTTCCCCAGGGCTTCGGCGTGCTGCACGCACCCCTTGCCCCATCTGCTCCGGCTGTAGCCAAAGCCCCCTGCCGCTGGCCTGTGTCCGCCGGTTGTCCATACTCCCTGCGGCAGTCCGCGCCATATCTATCTGAAAAGCAGATGCGCCTCCCTGGAGGGAGGCCGCCCCCGCCTGTACCTGGCCAGGCCGGCTGCCGGGGAACCCTGTCCCCCTTACCGCCGGCCCATACCGGCTGCGCAGGGCGCTGACCCCCAGCCGGCTGATCCCCCCGGCAGCCGCCTGCACAACCCCGGCCATCTGCCCGGCAGCCGCCCCCGGCATTGGGCCGGACGTAAAAGGCGCCCCGAACAGCCGATCCCACACCAAATCCGTCCCGGCTTCCCGGCCCGGCGCCAAAAGATCCCGGGCCGCGCCGGAAAATGCCCGGAATATCCCCGACCGCCGCCCAAACGGCAGCACGGTATCCTGCAGCCTTCGCTGCATATGCCTGAAACCCGGTCCCTGCCAATTTTTTCCCGGCCAAAGCATATCGATCCCTCTTTCCCCTCTATCTGAAAATCCTGCCCGCCGGTCGGCCGGGCCATTTTTTAAGTCCATGTGACCTTCCCCACCCAATCCCCGCAAGGATGCGCCATTTTCCATCATCTCAGCTAACCGCCCCGGATCGCGCCTGCCCCGCATGGGATGTCCCACCCATTTTTCATCTTGTTTTCTGTATCTTCCGCTTCTGCTGCCGGATAGACCGCTTTTCCTGCGCCAGTTTCATTTCCACCGCCGCAATGATGAACGCCCGTTCTCTCCGTGGAAGCGCCAGCAAACGGGACGGCAGAAGGTGCAGCTCATGCAGACAGTAGTATGCGATCATCGCCTCACTGTCCCCGTCCCCGATCAGTTTTTTGCCTGTTCCACCTCTTCCTGTATTCCCTGCCCGAATCCACATACCTGCTGGATTTTTTCCAGATACCCGTCATATTCCCCAGCAGTCAGCATGGTTTTCAGCAGGTTTTCCGCACCCATCACCCGGTAGCTGTCCTGCAGCGCCCGATCGTTCAGATTCGGGAAAACGGTGCATGCCGCCGCCAGCTTCCCGGCATATAATTCCAGGTCCAGTTCACTTGTAAATTGGCTGCGTTTCCCTTCCACCGGTACCCGCCGGATACATAACTTCCGCAGCGCTTCATCTTCCGCGCTGGTCAGGCACCGGATCTCCCACGGCACCGGATTCCCCTGCGGGTCCAAAAACCGTTCGGATACAATGTGCTTTACATTTTCCACCTGTACCGCATTTTCCGCCAGAAATGCGCTTAAATCCATCCCCAATCCCCCCTTTTTATCGGATCACAACCGTTTTTTCCGCTTGTTTACTGCATCCCGTCCAGCAGGTCAAAGCTTTCCGGCATCTCCCAATCGTCAAAGGTGCCGGAAATTTCCTCATCCAGGATGTCGTCCCCGGCCGCATATTTTGCCAAAATCACCTGGTCGATCAGGCACCCCTTATGGATGACCGTCTGCCTGCCCGCCTTGGAAGACGGGTCTTCGTTGGTCACCTGGATATCGAACGGGGTCAATTCGCCGGTGTTTTTATAATGCAGGATCCATTTGCGGAAGACCGACTGGTTGTAATGCGCCCTGCCGCTCCAGCTGCCTTCGCCGCCCGCCGGTTTTTTCCCTTTGGACACCCTGCCCAAAACCGGCACTTCGGTCAAATGCACCTCATATTTGGACTCAAATTCATAAAGCTGCATCAGGTTATACCGTTCTTCCCCTATGGTCACATAACATTCGGCCAAAGAACCGTATACCGCATCGTTTGCATTCATCAAAGCTGCCATTTTACCGCCTCCTTCATCAGTTGACGACTACCGTCATATAAAGCTGTTCCATCGCGCTGACCGGCTTGACATAATCGCTCACGACCACCGACGCTTTGGTGTCCCCCAGCGCGACTGTGATATCCTCGCTGTCAAAGTCTTCGATTGCGCGGATGTCCTGCAGCTGGTTGTGATGCTTGACAATATCATTCCAAAGGCTGATCCGCCCGGCATTGTCATTCGGGATCTTCCCAAGATATTTGGTATTGAAGATCGAGGCGATATCGTTGCCGATCTGGTCAAGGGTCCGCACCACCTGGTTGCTGGAGAAATCAGCTGATTTTTCATCGCTGACAGAGATAAAGGTGTTGATGTCGGTCAGTACCCGCACTTCATCCCCCACACGGTGCAGCATCAGCTTGCCAGCCTTGATGCCTGCTTCCAGCTGTGCCTGGGTGTAATCCACATCCACCGTGTATTCCCCCGGATAGGCTGTATTGGTCAGCGATTTGTTGACCGCGCAGCCCGCCTGCGCACCGGTCACCCAGTATACCAGGCCCGTCCCGGCGTCGGTGTCTTCTTCCACGTTTTCCACGCTGATTACGCCTTCATAATCCGCCTGCGCATACTGATGCAGCACCAGCTGGAACTTAATCCCGCATTCTTCGCGCATCCGTTTGACATACCCGGCAAACAGCTCCTTAATGGTTTCCTCATCCGAATCGCATCCCATCGTGTGGAAGCTGTAGGATTCCATCTTGTCCAGATATGTCTGGTAGGCCGCATCCTCCACCGTGCCGTCGCTGCCGCCGGTCAGCGGGGTCGCAGCGGTTTCCTGGAGTGTCCCCGCAGTTTTCCATACCACAAACGCATTGTCCTGAAGTTCTGCAGCTTCCTGTACCCCTTTCTGCAGATCCACCTGCGTCTTGCCAACATAGGTCGCCACATCG
>CALXGW010000066.1 GCA_944387965.1 uncultured Anaerotruncus sp.
ATTATATTTTATACGATAAACGCTGTCCCTGTGTGCAGAACCCGCTCCCTCCGGGGCCACAGGCGGATGAAAGGCGCAAGGGCGGCAAGCTTGACTTCTCCCAGGCTTCCGATTAAAATTTGTAACAGGTCAATCACAAAAAAGGAAAGGACGGCGCCGCGTACGATTGGTGTGGCGGCGTCCTGTTTTCAATTTTTGGGGAAAGAGGCGCGCAGGATGGCTTTGGAACGGTACACACAAAAAAATGGGAAGCTCCTGCGCTGCGGGTATACGACCGGTTCATGCGCGGCAGGGGCTGCGGCTGCCTGTGCGCGCATACTGGTTACGGGACAGCCGGTACAGGAGGTCTTTTTGGATACGCCCGCCGGGGTACGGCTGCGGCTGGCGGCCGAGCAGTGTGAAATAGGCGACGGTTGGGCGCAATGCGCCATCCGCAAGGATGCGGGGGACGATCCGGATACGACCGACGGGCTGCTGGTTTTTGTGCGGTTGGAAAAGGCTGCGCCGGGCGTTTTTGAGCTGGATGGCGGCGAAGGGGTTGGGCGGGTCACGCGGCCTGGGTTGGACCAGCCGCCGGGCGCGGCTGCGATCAACCGGGTTCCCCGGGAGATGATCCGGCGCGCTGTGGAAACGGAACTGGAAGATGCGGGGGCGCCGTTTGGCGTGACGGCCACAGTCTTTGTGCCGGGCGGGGAACAGGCGGCCGGGAAAACCTATAACCCGCGGCTGGGCATTGCCGGCGGGATATCCATCCTCGGCACGACCGGGCTGGTGGAGCCGATGAGCGAGGCGGCGCTGGTGGATACCATCCATGCGGAATTATCCATGCTGCGGGAACAGGGGGCAGGGCCGCTGCTGATCGCCCCGGGAAGCTACGGGGAGGAATTTATCCGCAGCAAGCTGGGAATCCCTGGGGCGCATGCGGTGCTTTGCAGCAATTTTTTTGGCGAAACATTTGACGAAGCCCGGCGGCTTGGGTTTGCGGGTGTGCTGCTGGTAGGGCATCTGGGAAAACTGGTCAAGCTGGCGGGCGGGATCTACCAGACCCATTCGCATGTGGCGGATGGGCGGATGGAGATCCTGACGGCGCATGCCGCGCTGGCCGGCGTGCCGCGGGACAAGCTGGAACAGCTGTTTGACAGCGTTACGACCGACGCGGCGCTGGAAATATTGGGAGAAAAGTGGCGCGGGCCGGTACTGGAACGCATTTTGGAGCGGATACAGTACCATATGCAGCGCAGGCTGGGAGAAATCCCCTGCGGGGCGGTGGTTTTTTCCAATCCGTATGGGATTTTGGGGAAATGCGGGCAGGCGGAAAGGCTGCTGGCGCATTTTCAGAAGCAGAAGGGGGATATGGTATGATCCACTTTGTAGGGGCAGGGTGCGGCGCGCCGGATTTAATCACAGTGCGAGGCCAGCGGTTACTCCAGCAGGCGGACGTCGTGATTTACGCGGGGTCGCTGGTGAACCCGCAGCTTTTGGAGCAGGTAAAGGAAGGCTGCCGGCTGTTTGACAGCGCGTATATGACCTTGGAGGAAGTCTTGGCCGAGATGGAGCGGGCGGAACAGGCCGGGCAGACGACGGTACGCCTGCACTCGGGCGACCCGTCGCTTTACGGCGCAATACGCGAGCAGATCGACTGGCTGGACGCGCATGGGATCGCTTATGATATCACGCCCGGCGTCAGCGCATTTTCCGGCGCGGCGGCGGCGCTGGGGCATTTGGGCGGGGCGGAATATACCCTTCCAGGCGTTTCGCAAACGCTGATTATCACCCGGATTGCGGGACGCACGCCTGTCCCGGAGAAGGAATCCATCCGGGAATTGGCTTCCCATCGGGCGTCGATGGCCATTTACCTGAGCACGGGGCATCTCAGGAAATTGAGCGAAGAACTGATTACAGGCGGATTCCCACCGGACACCCCGGCGGCGGCCGTTTATAAGGCCAGCTGGCCGGAGGAAAAAACAATTATTGGGACAGTCGCGTCCCTACCGGATCTGGTTGCTGCGCAGGGGATTGTTTCAACGGCGCTGATTTTGGTGGGGGATTATCTGGGGACGGCATATGACCGCTCCAAGCTGTATGACCCGGGCTTTTCCACCGGTTTCCGGGAGGCAAAAGCATGAGGGTCGCAATCGCCGCGTTTACGGATACCGGCGAACTGCTGGGCAAACAGATCGCGCGGGGATTATCTGCCGCCGGGCATGAGATTGCGCTGCAGGAGCGGGTCAAAGGCGGGCTTTCGGAATGGACGCGCCGCGCATTCCTGCTGGATGCAGTGGTGTTCGTCGGCGCCTGCGGCATCGCAGTGCGGGCGATTGCGCCGTATGTGCGCGACAAGTTTTCCGACCCGGCGGTGGTATCGGTGGATGAGCTGGGAAGGTTCGCTGTGCCGCTGTTGAGCGGGCATGTCGGCGGGGCGAACCCGCTGGCAAGGGAAATTGCCGGTTTGACCGGCGGTACAGCTGTTATTTCGACGGCGACCGACTTGCACGGACGGTTTGCAGTGGATGTATGGGCTGCCGGACATGGGCTGGCGGTTTTTGAGCGGGAACGCGCCAAAGCGGTTTCCATGTCGCTGCTGGAGGGCAAAAAGGTCGGGTTTCTGAGTGATTTCCCGGTCAGCGGCAGATTGCCGGAGGGGCTTACCGATCAAAAAGCGGAGTTGGGCGTCCATGTGACGCTGGATATCCGACAAAATCCATTTGCCCGAACGCTGCATCTCATCCCCAAAACGGTGACATTGGGGGTCGGCTGCCGCAAAGGGGTCGATGCGCAGGTATTTGAACGGGTGGTATGTGCGGCGCTGGAAGCGCAGGGGATTCCGCTCTGCGCAGTAGAAAGGGTGGCAAGCATCCGGCAGAAACAGGAGGAAGGGTGTATCCTGGCGTTTTGTGAGAAATACCATCTGCCGTTTTGCTGCTTTGATGCAAAAGAACTCCAAGCAGTGGATGGGGTTTTCCACCGGTCTGCATTTGTGGAACAGACGGTTGGGGTGGATAATGTCTGCGAACGGGCGGCGGCGAAATTTGGCACGCTGCTGCTGCCGAAACAAAGCAGGGACGGCGTGACCGTCGCGGCGAGTTGCCGGGCGCCGGAACTGGATTTTTGAGATGGGGGAAGGATTTATGGGGAAAGTTTATGTGGTTGGGATCGGGCCGGGAAACCGGGAAGGGATGACCCTGCAGGCGGTATCGGCTATCCGGGAAAGCACAGTGATTGCCGGGTATACGCGGTATCTCGAACTGATCCCGGATCTATGCCAGGGCAAGCGGATCATTTCTACCCCGATGACCGGGGAAGCCAAACGGTGCAGGATGGCGCTGCAGGCCGCGCAGGAGGGGGCTACCGTTGCCATGGTATGCAGCGGGGATGCCGGCGTCTACGGGATGGCGGGGCTGCTGTATGAGCTTTCCGGGGAATTTGCGCCGGTGGAGATCGAACCGGTCCCGGGAGTGACGGCGGCATGCAGCGGCGCGGCGCTGTTGGGCGCCCCGCTCGGGCATGATTTTGCAGTGATCTCTTTAAGCGACCTGCTCACCCCATGGGAGTTGATCGAAAAGCGGCTGGACGCGGCGGCAAAAGCGGATTTCTGCATCTGCCTGTATAACCCGGCGAGCAAAAGCCGGCCGGACCATCTGAAACGGGCGTGCGAGGTGCTGCTGCGCAGCCGCAGGCCGGAAAATGCAGCGGGCGTTGTGCGCAATATCGGCCGGGAGGGCCAGAGTGCGCAGACGATGACGCTGGGGGAGTTAAGCAGCTATCCGGCAGATATGTTTACGACGGTATTTGTGGGGAATACGCAGACAAAGATCGTGGATGGGAAACTGGTGACGCCAAGGGGATACGGGAATGTCTGAATTTTTGGTATTTGCCGGCACGACCGAGGGCCGGAAACTGATCGAATTGCTGGAAAGCGCAGGGGCCGGGGTATCCGCCTGTGTGGCGACCGAATATGGCAGGGAGCTGCTCCCAGAAGGGGTACGGGTACTGGCCAGCCGGATGGATACGGCAGAAATGACCACCCTGCTGGCTACGCTGCGGATGGACTGCGTGATCGACGCCACCCATCCATATGCCGACCAGGTTTCCAAGAATATCGAGGCGGCCTGCGCAGCCACAGGGACCCGGCGCATCCGCCTGCTGCGGCCCAGCGAAGAGGCTGCCGGCTGCGTCCAGGTACGGGATGCCGGGCAGGCTGCCGGGGTGCTGTGCGCGACCAAGGGAAAGGTGCTGCTGACGACGGGCAGCAAGGATTTGGAGATATTTTCGCAGGTGCCGGATTTCCAAAACCGGATATTCCCTCGTGTCCTGCCTACTTTGGAATCGGTGGAACGCTGCCTTTCGCTTGGATGGCCGGTGCGCAACATCATTGCGATGCAGGGGCCGTTCACCCGGGAGATGAATGCGGCGATGCTCCGGCAAATTGGGGCCTCCATCCTGGTGACAAAGGAGTCCGGGGAACCGGGGGGCTTTCTCGACAAGATCCGGGCAGCGCGGGATATCGGGGCGACTGCGGTGGTGATCGGGCGGCCTGTCCGGGAGGACGGCGCGGATTTTGAAGGGACGCTGGCCCTGCTGCAGCGGGAATTCGGGATCGTATTCCCGGCAGAAAAAATGCAGGAAGAGATGCGGGAATGTATGGCATGGGGAGGGGGTACAGAATGAAGGTCAAAGTGATCGGCGTCGGGATGGGTGCCCCGGGGCTTTTGACCGTCGAAGCAAAAGAGGCGATCGATACAGCGGAGTATTTTGTCGGTGCGCAGCGGCTGCTCGA
>CALXGW010000067.1 GCA_944387965.1 uncultured Anaerotruncus sp.
ATGACCGGAATGGGAATGATCCCAACAAACCCTTGCCCAAGTGTTTTTACATTTTCCGGGAACCCATAGATCGGTTTGCCGCGGCAGATCAGGTATGCTGCGCCTTCCAGGATAGTCATTGTAGATAAGGTGACGATCAATGGCGGCATTTTTACTTTTGTAATTAGTAACCCATTGAGCAGCCCGCATAAAAGGTGCATCAAAATCCCGATCAAGAAGATGACCCACAAGGATGAAATATTGGTATAATTGATCAATACCCCCATCAGGATATTTGCCAGTGTGATTTGTGAACCGATGGAAAGATCAATCCCGCCGAGCAGCAATACAAAGATAAACCCGGTGGAGGCGATGCCCACCATTGAAACCTGGCGACAGATATTTAAAAGGTTGGTCTTGGTTAGGAAAACGTCGGTAGTCAGGGAAAAACCAACCATAATAATCAGCAGCGCCAGAAAAATCCCATATTCACTAAAAGCTTTCATTACTTTTGATTTGTTCATTTTCCATTCTCCTTGTATCATTTTTCAGACGGTTTCTACTCGGACAAATTGGAGGCATATTTCAGCACCAGCTCCTGGCTAAAATCCTGCTTTTGGATCTCTGCAGTAAGATGTCCTTCTGCAAGGACCAGGATCCGGTTAGCCAGTCCAAATAGTTCTTCCATTTCCGAGGAGATCATAATAATGGTCTTTCCATTCGCAACTAGGTCGTTCATAATCGAATAAATTTCAAATTTTGCACCGACGTCGATCCCTCTGGTAGGTTCGTCAAAAATGATCAGTTCAGGCTGGGTTGCTAACCACTTGGCAACAACAATTTTTTGTTGGTTCCCACCGCTCAAATTTTTTACCAATTGATTGGTCGATGGGGTTTTGATCCGTAACTTTTTCACATAATCCTGAATGATATTTTTTTCTTTCTTTTTGTTGACGACTAAAAGCCGGGAAATCCGAGACAAAATGGATATGGAAATATTTTCCCCAACCGGCAAATGCAGCAGGTTGCCAAACCGTTTGCGATCTTCCGGGGCCAGCACAATTCCATTTTTGATTGCATGGCTGGGTGATTTGGGAACAAATGGTTTGCCCTTCCAGTAAATTTCCCCTTTTTCAATTGGTTTGACTCCAAACAGCAGTTCTGCAACTTCCGTACGCCCTGCCCCAACCAACCCGGCAAGCCCCAGTATTTCGCCTTGGTGGACGAAAAAACTGATATCCTGTACGCCGTTGCCAGTCAAATGTTTTGCTTCCAGAAGCACTGCCGGTTGCGGGTTTGCTTTGCTTTCCGGGAACTGTTTGCCCAATTCCCGCCCGACCATTAGCTGGATAAGCTCATCCATGCTGGTATCAACAGTATTTTTGGTGGCGATTTTTTGGCCATCCCGCAATACGGTTACCCGGTCTGAAATGGTAAAAATTTCATCCAACCGGTGGGAAATATAGATGATGGAAACGCCATCGCTTTTCAGTGTCCGGATGAGATCAAACATCCCGGCAATTTCCAGGGCAGTCAACGGCGCCGATGGTTCATCCATAATCAGCACACGCGCATTTTTGGATATGGCTTTTGCAATTTCAACGATTTGACGGTATCCTACCGTAAGGTTTTTAATCTTTTCTGCAGGATCTATATTTATGTTTAACTTTTCAAATAATTTTCGAGACTTTTGGATCATTGCCGACTGATCGATCAATGGCCCTTTCCGTATTGGGCATCCCAAATGGATATTTTCTGCTACTGTCAGCTCTTCAATCAGATTAAATTCCTGATAAATGACGGATATCCCATTTTCAATTGCACTGGACGGGGTGAGGCTCTTGAATGTTTTCCCCATAATGACGATTTTCCCCTCGTCAGCCTCATATGCGCCCGCGCATACTTTAATTAAGGTGGATTTTCCTGCGCCGTTTTCCCCACACAGCGCATGTACCTCCCCTTTTTTGATTTGTAAAGTTACATCCCGCAGGGCAATAACCCCCGGAAAGGTTTTGGTGATATGTTCAAGTGACAAAATATATTCTTCTGCCATACTGTTATCCTCCTGACCACCATCCAACTAAGCCTGCAGCCGTTTTATGCCATAAGGCCGCCTTGGAGAGATGGGGAGGGGGGAAGGGATATCCTTTCCGCCCCTCCCGCTCACAATCTGTTAAAAAGCAGATAAAATTAGGAGTTCATCCATTCTTCAACATTGGAAGCGTCAATCGGTTCTACTGCACGCATAACATCTTTAGGCTGGTCGTCATAAACGCCGTCCATGATCTCTTTGAGGTAATTGAACACTTCATTCGCAATAAAGGTCGGGGTGCCGATTCCAAAGGACATTTTGACAAATTCGCCGTTTTTAATGGCTGTGCTGGCTTCATCCGTGGCATCCACCGAGAAGATGCCGACCTGTGCAGGATCAGCGCCGGAAGCTTTTAATACTTCGTTGGCAGCCACCGCCAGGGTATCACCAATGCAGCAAATTACTTTGATATCAGGATTGGCCTGCATAAAGTTTTCAGCAGCAGTCATACAATCGGTTACCGTGGAACCTTCCACCTGGGCTACGATCTCAAAGTTCGGCGCCAATTCCTGCAGTCCTTTGACGATCCCCTCGGTCCTCTGGATATGGACGATTTCATTGCCGCCCTGCATAACTGCAACCTGCACCGCAGCATCATCTCCATAAACCCCTTTAGCCCAATTAACAGCATATTCCGCCACTTTATATCCCAGAGTTTCATTATCAATCAGATAATTGACTTTTGCACAATCCTGCGGGCTGTCCCAGCTGAATACCCCGATCCCAGCTTCTGTAGCGGTCTCAAAGGTAGAAGTCATCGCATCAGGGTCAATTGCTAAGCACATGATTACATCCACGTTAGCAGCAATCATATTTTCTACTTGTTCAATCTGGGTGGTAACAGTACCCTTAGCGTCACCAATGATGATATCAATTCCTTCTTCTTCGCACAAAGCTTCTACCTTATCGGTGACGGTAGCCAGCAACACATTGGACAAATCCATCATGGACCAGCCAATGGTTCTGGTTTCATCAGAGCTGACTTCTTCAGAGGCGGCCGAAGATGCAGGCGCGCTGGCGGTGCTGGATGAGGATGCCGGCGCTTGGGAAGAAGACGAACTGCTGGAACATCCCGCAACCGTAAAGACCATCAGGGCAGCTAAAATAAGACTGAGCCACTTTTTCATTTTGTTTCCTCCTTTTAATGTCTTTCATTTTCATTTTGCAGGGTATTAAGTTTACTTAATGAACCTTGCTTAAGATATTTATATGATATTTTTCTTTTATTGTCAATTATTTTTAAGCATTATTTTTTATATTCGTTTATTATGTTCATTAAACTAACTTATTTTTTAGCAATTGTAATGAATCGCGCGCGATTCTATTGACATAGAACTTTGCTGCTCGCTATAATTCATGGTAAAGAAACCCCTATTTTGAGGAAAAAGGAGGGAATCCAAATGAAATATGCTTATATGGATCAACTTATGAGCATGAAATTTGGAGAAAAGGAAATCCCGAAGCCGGCGGCCGGCGAAGCTCTGATTAAGATCATGGCTTGCGGTATCTGTGGATCAGACGTTCATTTCTATCATGAAGGGCGCTGTGGGGATATCCGTGTAACGGAAAATTTTATATTAGGGCATGAAGTTTCCGGTGTCGTTGCTGCGTTGGGCGACGGGGTTTCCGGTTTGAAAATCGGAGATCGGGTCTGTCTGGAGCCGAATGTGACCTGCGGCAAATGTGAGATGTGTAAATCTGGCAAATATAATCTTTGTCCAAATGTACGTTTTTTTGCCGCGCCTCCAGTACCAGGCGCATTGCAGGAATATGTGGTGCACCCGGCAGAACTATGCTTTAAATTAGCTGATAATGTTTCATTTGAAGAAGGCGCGCTTGTAGAACCACTGTCGGTCGGCATGCATGCAGCGCGACAAGGAGCAGTAAAACTCGGCGATTCTGTTATCATTTTGGGTTGTGGGTGTATCGGTCTGGTCACATTGCTGGCAGTCAAGGCCAGCGGTGCAGCAAAGATTGTGGCAGTGGATCAATTTGAAAACCGGTTGGAAACAGCCAAACAATTTGGCGCCACCCATGTGATCAATGCAAAGACTCAGGATGTGGCGGCAGAAATCGATCAGCTGTTTGGCGGGATGGGCAGCGATTTGGTATTTGAAACCGCCGGCGCGGTACCCACCATTCAGCAAACGCCATATTTTGTCAAACGGGGCGGGACGATTGTGCTTGTCGGAACCGCAGCTGAAAGCGAAATCCTTTACAATTTCTCCCAGATTATGCAGAAGGAAATATCCATCAAGAGTGTTTTCCGTTATCGGAATCTGTATCCTGCCGCGATTGCAGCGATTTCCAGCGGTTCCATCCAGGTAAAACCGATGATTACCCACCGGTTTACCTTTGAACAGACAAAAGAAGCATTTGATACCGTGGTTAAGGACGCAAAAAATGTCATCAAAGGGGTTATCCGGTTCGAATGACCTGGTTTTGTTGCCAATCCTCGATATATCGGGGGTTGGCAACCGGTATAAATAGGTGTATTGTAATATTGGGAACACCCGCTGAAAAGACAGAATCGGATCATGAAGCGATGCCTGCCCCGGATGAGGGGATCAGGCGGCATGTCGCTGCCCTTTTCAATAAGGGGATGGTATATGCCGTCAAATACCATCTGCGCCTGACAATGTTTTGCCGGGCGCCATCCCGGTGAAGCCTGTGATGGCAAATATCCTTAAATATACATGTAAGGACGAAAGGTAAAAAGATGAATCTTGGACTTAACAACGAAGGTGTTCAGCGCGCCAACAGGTGCCTGATTCTTCAGCTGATGCTGGAAGACGGAATTGTTTCTCGGGCTGAACTGGTCAAAAAGACCGGTTTGCGCAAAGCTACTATCACCAATATTATCAATGAGTTTTTGGAAATCGGGATTGTGCATGAGGCTGGTTACATCAAAAAAGCCAGTGATGAACGCAAAAGGGAAGCATTGGAGTTGGATATCCCTCAGGCGAGGATCATATCGCTGCGCATTACTAGTGAAAAATATGTAATCTACCTCTATAATTTGAAAAAAGAAATCATTAAAGAAATGGAAGCCCCCCTGCCAGATACGAATGATGTGGATTCCCTGATGGACGAACTGATTTCCAAGGTGAACGACCTTGTGGCTCTATCTGGCGAAAAGAATATCCTGGGGCTATGTGTTGGCCTTCCCGGGCCTTATATCCGCCGTCCGCAGAAAAATATCGCTGTCGTAACTGGGTTTGAACAACTCAGTAAAATTGATGTCCAGAAAAAAATGGAAGAGGCGTTCCCTTTTTTTGTCATCACCGAACACGATGCCAAACTTTCAGCTTTTGCTGAGTGGAAAAATATCGGAGGGGAATTACAGGGGATCGATAAGATCCTGGTCAATATTCAAACTGTCGGCGTAGGTGTGGGCGCTGGTATTATCCTGAACGGTAAAATCATCAGCGGAGCCTTGGGAATTGCGGGCGAGATCGGCCATATGGGGATCAATATCAACGAAGTTTACACAGAGTATGGCAAAGGGGAATTTGAACAATATGCCTCCATCCAGGCAATCTCCCGGTATATTTCAGAGAAATTTTATGAATTCCCTGATAATACACTATCTCCTAATGCCGGTTACTCCGAAATCAAGAACGCTTATTTAAAAGGTGACCGTTTGGCAGAAAGCGTAATGCACAAGCTGGCATGGATGGTTGGATATGGCATAGCAAATATTATTTTTATGCTGAACCCGGAAATTGTTATCATTGGGCCAGATTATCCGAATTCAAGCGCTTTTTTAAACGAAGTAAAAAAATCTGTCCGGCATCGTACCCATTCGGATATCTTTGAGGGCATCCATATCCGTTTTTCCAACTTGGAAAAAGACCCCACCCTTTTAGGCGGATATTATCTGACATTGGAAACTTTGCTGCAAAAACAGACATTATTTGATTGCATTAAGCAGATGAACTAAACCGACATGGGCCGCAGGATTATCTATTCCTGCGGCCCATGTCAGTTATCCGGGCGGCAATCACGATGCTGCCATACCGCATCACCTTTTGACAAAACCGTTTCCCCGCGTTATGATAGCGGTAAGAAATGCCAGCGGGGACATATGGGATGGCAAAAGGGGGGCGGCTGATGATCGATTTTTCCAACCTTGAGCAATATCGGGAAAACAACCGGATCGAAGCAAAAAGAGCGCTTGGCGGCCTGCCGGAAAGCATTTGGGAAACCTATTCCGCCTTTGCCAATACGCTTGGCGGCATCATCCTGCTCGGCGTGGAGGAACACCGGGACGGGTCGCTGCACGCCATCGCCCTGCCGGACCCGGAGTGGCTGGCGGAAACCTTTTGGGAGGCGGTCAACGACCCGCAAAAGGCCAGCGTCAATATCCTTTCGGAGCAGAACGTTCGGATAGAGGATGCGGACGGCAAGCCGATTGTTGTCATCACCGTCCCGCGCGCCCAGCGTTTTGATAAGCCGGTTTATATCGACGGCAACCCCATGGCCGGTACATACCGCCGCAGCGGGGAAGGGGATTACAAATGTACCCGGGAAGAAGTCGAAAGCATGCTGCGGGATGCCGCCATACAAACCCCTGATATGAAACTCCTGAGCCAGTCGCCTTTGGAAGGGCTGGATTTGGGGACCGTCCGCCGTTACCGCCTCCGGATGCAGGCGTTTGCGCCGGGGGATACGGACGGCAGCCCGGCGGAATTCCTCTGCCGGATAGGGGCTGCTGCGCAAGGCGGTGATCGGCAGCTGCATCCCACCGCCGCAGGCCTTTTGATGTTTGGGCGGGCCGATGGGATATGCCGGGAATTCCCGCACTATCATTTGGATTACCAGGAGCAGGACGGCGGCGGGGGCTGTGTCAGCCGGATCGTTTCCTCGGCCGGGGATTGGAGCGGCAACCTTTATGATTTTTACTGCCAGGTCAGCGAAAAAATCCTGCAATGGCCGGGCCTGCCGGACATGGGCATGGAAAACGGCGGAGAAGCGGTATACCGGGCACTGCTGGAAGCGCTTGCCAACTGCCTGGTCAACGCCGATTATTATGGCAGGGGCGGAATCTGTATCCGGATGTATCCCAGCCTTGCTTCCTTTTCCAACCCCGGGGTCTTCCGCATCGGGCTGCGGGAAGCCAGAAGCGGTGGGATATCCGACCCACGCAACGCTGCGCTGGTGCGGATGTTCCAGCTGGTTCGGATTGCCGAGCGGGCCGGCAGCGGTATTCCCCATATCTATGCCGCTTGGAAAAAACAGGGCTGGGCGGCGCCGGCCATCACCGAACGTTTTTGCCCGGAACGCACCACCTTGTCCCTGCCCATCGGGAAAAGCAGTGTGCCTGAAGGAAGCCTTCCCGGAGGGGGAGCAGCTGCCGGCCGGCTGCAAAAACGCCTGATAATCGATTACCTGACCGACCGCATCAGCGCAACAGCCGGCGCGATCGCCGCCTATACCGGCCAGCCGGCCGCGCAGGTGCAGGAGGCCCTTGCGGAACTGGCTGCTGCGGATATCATTGCCTGCCAAGGGGACGGCCCGGACAGGCGCTACCAACTCAAAGCATAGGTTTCGCTGTTATGCAGAACACCCCCGGCACAGTATATACTGTGCCGGGGGCGTTTTTTATCGGTTCTGGGCGGGACAGGCATGCGCAGGCAAAAGCCCTGCCGGGTCACAGCCGCAGCCCCCGGTACCGGTTAAAGCAGGCGAATATCTCCTGCTTGCGGGGCCGCGACAAAAAGGCGACATTGGAACGGCTTTCACAAAGGGCGGCCAGCGACTGTTCCCCAATCAGTTTGTCCAGCGCTTCCACCAGCTGCCGCAGGTCTTTTTTGCTGTCCAGCAGGTATTTCTGGGCGTACACCATACAATAACCGAGTGCTGCGGCCTGTTCGCTGTCGGCCAGCTGTTCGACATACCGCAGGTCGATGGTTTCCCGGTTGATGGATACCCCATCCCGGCCCATGGCTTTGAGTTTGATGCGGTCGCCGCGCAATTCCGGGGAAGGGTTCGGGCAGCGGTGGAAGCCGGGGTCCCGCGCCGGGGGCGGCAGGGTACCGCCAATCGGGAAGGCTTTGGCCTCCCGTTTGGCCGCGGCGGTGATATCGCGCGGGATATAGCGGTCCATCTGGATGATGCTGTCAGCCACATGAAAATAGGAACCCGAGCTGCCCGCTACCACAATGGTTGAGATGCCATACCGGTCATACAGCTCCCGGATCCGGTCGATAAACGGAGTGATCGGTTCCATATCCCGGTGAATGACCCGCTGCATCAGCTCATCCCGAATCATAAAGTTGGTGGCGCTGGTGTCTTCATCCATCAATAGCAGGTTTGCGCCTGCTTCCATCGCTTCAATGACATTGGCTGCCTGGGAAGTGCTGCCGCTGGCGTCCTCAGTGGAAAAGGCAGCCGTATCCTTCCCATTGGGCAGGCCGTTGATGAACATGGAGATATCTGTTTTCCGGATGCTCCGGCCGTCTTCTGCACGGATTTTGACGGCGGTTTCATCGGTAATCACATACTCCCGCCCATCCCCCAGGATGTGGTTATATACCCCGCGTTCCAACGCTTTGAGCAGGGTGGATTTGCCGTGATAACCGCCGCCGACGACCAGAGTCACCCCTTTTTTGACTCCCATACCAATCAGTTCCCCCTTATGGGGCAGCTGAAGGGCCACCGCTAGCTGCTCAGGTGAACGGAAGGGGACAGCGTCCTTCATCGGCAGGGCAGAAACACCGCTGGCACGGGGCAGGATACTCCCATCCGCCACAAAGGCGCAAAGCCCCAGTTTGGGCAGCTGCTTTCGGATAAATTGCTGGTCCTCTGCCAGATCGGCGATCTGCTGTAACCGTCCGGCGTCAAGGTTTTGATAAAACAGCGACGCCTTGACGCACTGCGGCAGCAGTTCAAACAGGATTTTTTCCAGTTCCCGCGCATTGATGGTGCGCCCGTTGGCCGGGAACCCCGCTTCCAGCCGCAGCAGGATATCCCCATTTTGGGGATTTAACTGGCAGGCGGTGCGTTCCAGCACCTCCTGGCCGCAGCGGCTGACAGCAATCAGGCCGCTGTGTCCCGACCCCTTCGCCTGGAAAGAGGCACGGGAAGCCTGCCGTGCGAATTGGCGGGTCAATTCGTCCTGGAGCGCGATGCGCTGGCAGGGCATTGCATAAAGTCTTTGCGGGAAGCCTGCTGTTTTCCCATCAATATGGATACTCAACTTGGAAGGGCTGGCAAACGGGTCGCCCTGGACATGGTCAATGGCCAGCAGGTAGCCGGGGAACTGGTAGGTCCCACGGGTATCTTTATATGCAGGATAGCTCTTCCGGTCAATCCGGGCGAGCAGGTTTTTTAGTTCGGCTGCGGTCTGCATGTTTTATCATCCCTTTGGTCAAATTTTCCTCCGGCAATGCCGGCGCCGGTGGAATACCTGTAACACAAATTTCCCTGTTTTTTATTATAGCCCCGCCGGCAGGTTTTTACAATCCATCAAGCCTCCCTGCCGGACAGTTTCCTGCCCATCCCCCTGTCCCAGCCCGCAGCAGCTTGCCGGATGGGAGGATTTCCGCTATACTGGGATACAGGAATCATACACAGGGAGGGCAAACACAGTGGAAAAAATAACCGAAGTGGTCGCAGCCCTGATCTGGGACGGCGGCCGGTTTATGATCTGCCAGCGCCCGGCGCACAAGGCCCGGGGGCTTTTATGGGAATTTGTAGGCGGCAAGGTGGAACCTGGGGAAACAAAGGAACAGGCGCTGGCGCGGGAATGCCGGGAGGAATTGGCCGTCACGCTGGATGTGGGGGAGGTCTTTATGGATGTGGTGCATACCTACCCGGATCTGACCGTCCATCTGACCCTGTTTCATGCGTCCATCCGGGCAGGCGTCCCGCAGAAGCTGGAACACAACGATATCCGCTGGATTACAGTGGACGAAATCGGGCAATATGATTTCTGCCCGGCGGACGCGGATATCCTAAAGCGGCTGAAGGAATACGGCAGTAACAGCCGGTAAATATCTCACCCGCCGGCCTTGTTAAAAAAACGGGCGGAACTGGCGGCGCCGATTGGTGGATTTTTACCTGCCGGGCAGATATACTGGGAATATCACGCCGATACAGGAGGGCAAACAAATGGGATTCGGGAATCATTTATACCAGGCCAGGAAAAAGAGCGGGCTTTCACAGGAAAATGCAGCAGAAAAGCTGGGAGTCAGCCGCCAGACGATTTCCAAATGGGAAACCGATGAAACGCTGCCGGATATCCGTTAATCCAAACGGTTGGCGGTGCTTTACCATATGACGCTGGATGAACTGATCGAATATGATTTTGATGAACAGCAGGCACAGGAGATGATCGACAGCGTGCGTGAAGAAGCACAGGCAAAAATCGATTGGAACCGGGTCTGGAGCAAAAAATACCCGATCCTGGCAAGCTACCATAAAACAGTGCGGATCAGCGATTATGCGCCTG
>CALXGW010000068.1 GCA_944387965.1 uncultured Anaerotruncus sp.
AACAGCGCTTTGCCATATCCTTGCCCACGGTACTCCGGCCTGACATATAAATCCTCCAAATAGATCCCTGCCCGGCCAAGGAAGGTGGAAAAATTATGGAAAAACAACGCAAATCCTACCTCTTCCCGGCCATGCAGGACAAAAAGTACCTCTGCTTTCTTTTTTTCAAACAGCCATTCCCGCAGCAGCGCTTCTGTCGCCACCACCTGATCCAGCATTTGTTCATAATCCGCCAGTTCTTTGATAAACTGTAAAATCAGCCCCGCATCCTCGGGATTTGCAGACCGAAACTGCATATGACCACCTATCCTATCTGTTTTTTATAATAGCATCCAACAGATTCGCCTGCCATCCCCTATGGGGAATAAGCGGGCGCTGCCAGTCTTAAAAACGGCCGGGCAACTTTAGCCCGGCCGTTTTTGATATTCCCTTACCTTTGCGGCGCCGTCCCTTCTTTTGCCAGCACGACCCATAAAGCCCCATCCCGCACAGTGACCTTTGCCTGTGGGGCATCGGTAAACGCATTGCTGACCCCAACCGGCAGCCCAGCGGTCATCACTGCGTCCTGCAAAGGGTATTGCAGCCCTTCCAGTGTCACCCCTTCGCACCGCCCGCCGGCAGCAAACACCGAAAGATACCAGCCCGGACGTTTGGGGATGCAGGCTGTTTCATTGCGGACTGCCAAAACGATGTGGCGGTTGGAAAGAATCGTCCCATGCGCCCCCTGCTCCCGCAAAAAAACCAGCGCCTGCAGGTTGGCCAGCGTATGATCCAGCCGCCCACCCAAAGCGCCTGTCAGCAAAAACTCCCGGTAACCGCGTTCCAATGCGATCCTGATCCCCAGCATGGTGTCGGTATCGTCCTTTTGGGCCGGGACGGTATACACCGGCACTGCCGGGTTGATCTGCCCGCAGTAGGAATCAAAATCCCCGACCGCAAGATCCGGCAAAATCCCCAGCCGTTCTGCCGCAAGATACCCGGCGTCGCACGCAACCACAAAATCCCCCTCTTCCCGGGAGATTTCCACCTGGTCGCAATCCTCCAACGGCCCGCCGGCCAAAATAATTGCCCGTTTCATTTCTGCAATTCCCATTCCTTGCGTTTTTTGGCTTCTTCATACAGCGTCCGGTAGCTTGCATGCCGGGACGGATGGATTTTCCCCGCGTTGAGCGCTCCCAGTACCGCGCAGCCCTTTTCCACCGTCTGCGAACACCCGGTGAGCCGGCACTTGTCCAGATATTCCCGGAATTCCGGAAAACAGTCGGCCAATTCCTCTTTCCGGATCACCTCATACCGTTCCATTTCCACCGCAGAAAATCCTGGGGTATCGGCTATGTAGCCATCCTCCCCGACCGGGTAAAGCTCCACATGCCGGGTGGTATGGCGTCCGCGGCCCAATTTCTGGCTGGTCTGGCCGGTCGCGATGGTAAAACGGCTGTCAATCCGGTTGAGCAGGCTGGATTTCCCCACGCCGGAATTCCCGGAAAAAGCGCTGATCCGGTGGGCAAGCGCCTGTTTGATCGCTTCGATCCCCTCGTCGCTCTCCTGCGAAACGCAGAAGATCGGGATGCCGGTCGGCTGATAGATCGCTTCCAGTCCGTCCGGCGCACCCAAATCGCTTTTGGTGATGACAAGCATCGGTTCAATCCCTTTATGGCAGGCAATCGCCATCATTTTATCCAGTACAAGCGGGTTCGGCGCCGGGTCGGATACCGACGCCACCAGCACAAAGGTGTCCAGGTTTGCAAGCGGCGGGCGCAGCATTTCATTTTTACGCGGATGGATTTTCAAAATGAAGCCATCCTTTTCGCTGGTCGGTTCCAAATCCACCATATCCCCCACCAGCGGCTTGATCCCATCCAACCGGAACAGCCCGCGGGCACGGCAGCTGTAGACCGCCTGTCCACAGCGCACATCATAAAACCCGCCGGTCGCTTTGATAATCCGTCCTGTCTGCATCCGCAGCCTCCTTATTCGGTAAATTCATCCGAGAAGTCATACAACATCCGATGCCCGCGCAGGTCGAAATCCAGTTCATAAACCTGGTATTCTTCCCCGTCAAACAGGATCTCGATCTCTACATTCCCTTCCCCTTCAAATACCGGCCGCCAAACCTTGAGCTCGGATGGGTTCACAACATCCCGCTGTACTTCCACCCCGTCCATATATGCGCTCATCTCCACCGACCGGTCGATATTCGTCGGCAGCGGGATCATCAGCGTCAACCGGTCGCTGCTGTTGTCTTCGCCCGCTACCGTCAGGTCGATCACCGTATTCTGCGACACCTGGGAATCGGCTGCAACGCTTTGATCGATGATCGTACCCTCCGGCTCATCGCTGTCCGGCTCATAAGTGATTTTGCCGATCTTGAGCGTGTAGTTGCTCAACAGGGTCTTGGCGTCCTCCAGCCCGATCCCCTTCAGGTCGGGCACCGTCACCAGTTTTTCCTCCCGGCCCATGCTGACATAGATAATCACTTCATCCCCGGCAGCCAATTCGGTCCCTTCGCCCGGGCTGCTGCGCACAACGCTTCCCGCCGGGATATCTTCGTCAAAGATCTGTTTTTCATCATACTGCACGCCCCATTCGATCAGCTGTGCGATCACCTGGCCGGCGTCCTGCCCGACAAAATTCGGCAGTACGATCACTTCTTTGCCGGAGCTCACCTTGATCTTGATATCTGACCCCACTTTGACCAGCGTGCCCTCCTTCGGGCTCTGGTCATAGATCAGCCCTTTGTCATACTCGTCGCTGAACCCGGTTTCCACGACTTCCAGGTTAAAGCTGCTGTACTGCGGCGAGATTTTGACATTGTCATACTTGAGCCCCACCAATTCCGGGACGCGCACATCGTCCACGCTGACAAACGGGTTGTTGAGATAAATCATCCAGGCGATAAACGCCGCCGTAACAATGACAAATGCCGTTGTTACCCCTGCCAACACCGGGATGATCGGCGCACGCTTATTTTTCTGCCGCCGTTTGCGTTCTTTCTTTTCCTTGCGCGCATTTTTGATCGCATCGGAATATTTGCTGTCGTCATGCGCATGCGGCGCATTCAGATAACGGTATTCAAACGAGATCGAGGGGTCGCGTTTGAACTCATCGATATCCCGCAGCATCTGCGCCGCGCTCTGATACCGCTTTTTCAAATCCTTTTCCATTGCATGCATGGTGATCTCCTCAAGCCCTTCCGGGATCGACGGGTTGAGTTCCCGCGGCAATACCGCCCGGCTTTGTATCTGTTTGAGCGCCACTGAAACCGGGCTGTCCGCCTCGAACGGCACCCGTCCGGTCAGCATTTCATACAGCATCACGCCCACCGAATAGATATCGGTGCGCGCGTCGGTCGAAGCGCCTGCCGCCTGTTCCGGGCTGATATAATGCACCGACCCGATCGCCTTATCGGTAATGGTGCGCGATTCGCTCCGGGCGAAGCGTGCAATACCGAAATCGGTGATCTTGATGGTGCCGTCGGCCAGCAGCATGATATTCTGCGGCTTGATATCCCGATGGACGATCCCTTTATCATGCGCATGCTGCAGCGCGCGCAAAATCTGCACGGTAAAATGTACCGCTTCCTTCCATTTCAGCACCCGCTGCTGCTCGATATATTCTTTGAGGGTGATGCCGTCGATATATTCCATCACGATCGACTGTATCTTATCCGAAAAGCTGACGTCGTACACCCGCATCACATTGGGATGGTTGAGCACTGCCATCGCTTTGCTTTCATTTTTGAACCGCCGGCGCATATCCTCGTTGCCCATATATTCATCCCGCAGGATCTTTACGGCTACAATGCGGTCCTCCGCGACATCATAGGCTTTATAAACATTGGCCATGCCGCCGATACCGATCAATTCGGTCATTTCATAGCGGCCGTCAAGCTTTTTGCCCAAATATCTATCCATTACTGGTCCTCCTGGTCCGCAGACTTGATGATGATCACTGCGGTGATATTGTCCGCCCCACCGGCTTTGTTGGCTTCATCGATCAGAAGATATACGTCCTGTTCCCCCGTACAGGTGAAGATCAGGTCGGTTTGTTCTTCCGGCGGCGCATAATTATAAAGCCCGTCAGTACAGATCAGCAGCCGTCCGCTTTGGAAGGGCTGTTCCATATAATCCGCTTCGGTTTCCGGTTCGATCCCCAGCGCCCTGGTGATATAGTTGCGTTTCGGGTGTTCGCGCGCCTGCTTTTCGGTGATCTCCCCATTGTCCACCAGCAGCTGCACCACACTGTGATCCCGTGTCAGCCGGCTGAGTTTTTCCCCATCCTCCGATAACCGGTAGATCCGGCTGTCCCCGGCATGGGCGACCGCCAATACCCCTTCATGCAGCACAGCGGCCACTACAGTGGTGCCCATACCCTTGAGCTGGCCATCCTTCTGGGCCATATCATAAACCACGGCATTCGCTGTACCCACAGCGGACATCAATAATCTTTGGAGCGATGACGCCGGAAGCCCCGGCTTTAACCCCCTGGAAAGCGCCTGCCCGATCAGCTCCGCGGCTTTGGAACTGGCGATATGCCCGCCCTGCTGGCTGCCCATCCCGTCGCACACGACCGCATAAGCTGTTTTTGGGCTCAACACTTCATATACATAAGCATCCTGATTGACCGGGCGTACACGCCCCTGGTCGGTCCCCGCATAAATCCGTATCAAGTCTTTCACTCCCCCAGACTGCTGCTCACTTGATCCATTTTCTGCTCTGCCATATCGTCAAAGCCTTTTTCCCCAGCGAATGCTGCGCCCTCCTGCCGCCGCAGCTGCCCGCAAGCGGCTGCAATATCCGCGCCAAGTTCCCGCCGCACAGTGGCATTCACCCCGAGCGATTCCAACTGCGCCCGGAACCGTTCCACCGAACTGCGGTCCCCCCGCCGGAACCCTGTTTCCGCCACCGGGTTGACCGGGATCAGGTTCACATGCGCCCCCATCCCGCGCAGCCGGCCAGCCAGTTCCCGCGCATGCTCGGGCGCATCGTTGACCCCGGCGATCAGCGCATATTCAAACGATATCCGCCGCCCGGTGATTGCAAAATAATCCCGGCATGCTTTTAACAGCTGCTCCATATTATACTTCTTATTGACCGGCATGGACAAGTCCCGGATGGCATCGTTCGGCGCATGCAGCGAAATCGAAAGGGTCAGCTGCAATTTTTCCCGCGCCAGTTCATAAATTTTATCCACCAGCCCGCAGGTGGACAGCGAAACATGCCGCAAGCTCAGGTTCAGCCCCTTCGGGGAGGATAGAATTTTTAAAAAAGCCATTACATTTTCAAAATTATCCAGCGGCTCGCCAATCCCCATCAACACCAGGCTGTCCACCCGCTCGCCGCAATCCTTCTGCGCGGTATACACCTCATCGAGCATTTCCGAAGCGGTCAAATTGCGCACCCGCCCCGCC
>CALXGW010000069.1 GCA_944387965.1 uncultured Anaerotruncus sp.
CCAACCCCTTCCAATTCCAGAATACCCTGTTCTCGGCGGCCACCGGCCTGGAAGGAGAGGTCTGGCATCGGATTCCCGGGGAGAACATGACCATCACCGGCAGCGGCACCACCATTCAGGAGTGCCAATATCAAATCTACACATGCCGCCAGATTCAAAAGCAAAACCACCAGCCGGGTGCTTACCCAGTATTTTGCTGCAAAAGAGATGGCCGCCCATAGCAGCAGGGACAAAACCCCGATCCACAAAAACGGCGGCAGGGATTCCGGGTGGTCCATCATCCATCGATTCATGGCGATCCCTGCTGCGAGAGGCAGACAGCCGGTCAATACCAAGGCCGCCTGGACAAATGGTTTCATCTATGGGCCCCCTTTCCCGTCCGCTGTTCCTTGCCGAAGGCGGCGGATGATCCGTTACCCGCCCAGCCGGCCCATAAAGTCAGCATAGCCAAAGCTTGTCAGCCGGGAAAGTTCGCCCTGCATATCCATGCGCCAGATATCCGGGAGCGGCATCCCGTTGAAGGTATTGTTTTTGCAGGTGGTGTAGATCGCCATGTCCCCAAACACCACCAGATCCCCCTCCTGCAAAGGATGCGGGAAAGCATAATCCCCGATGACATCCCCGGCAAGGCAGGTCGGCCCCGCCAGCCGGAAGCAATCCCCTTGCGCCGTATCGGTGCTCGCCTGATAAATCGGGGGCTGATAAGGCATTTCCAGCACATCCGGCATATGGCAGGCGGCGCTCGCATCCAAAACCGCCGTCCGGATACCGCTGTTTTCCACGATATCCAGCACCCGGCTGACCAGGTAGCCCGCGTTCAGCGCGACCGCTTCCCCCGGCTCCAGATAAACCTGCACCCCCCAGCGGTCCTGGGCATACCGGATTGAACGTTCCAACAGCGAAATATCATATCCGGGCCGGGTGATATGGTGGCCGCCGCCCATGTTGAGCCACTGCATCTGCGGCAGCAGGCCGCCGAATTTTTCCTCCACCGCCTGCAGCGTCTGCGCAAGGGCATCGGCATCCTGCTCGCAGAGGGTATGGAAATGCAGGCCGTCCAGCAAAGACAGCAGCCCTTCATCCATTTCCCGATCCCAAACCCTGCGGGTCGTCCCCAGGCGGCTGCCGGGCGCGCAGGGGTCATAGATCGCATGCCCCTCCTGGGTGGAACATTCCGGGTTGATGCGCAGCCCCAGGCTTTTGCCCGCCTCTTTTGCCTTCCTGCCGAATTTCCGCAGCTGACGGGGGGAATTGAATACGATATGGTCGGCATAACTGAGCAGTTCATCAAATTCTTCCTCCCGGTAGGCCGCGCAGAACACATGGACCTCCTTGCCGCCCATGCGTTCCTTTCCCAAGCGCGCTTCAAACAGCCCGCTGGCCTCTGTCCCCGCCAGATAACCGGAAAGCAGCGGATAAAAATCATAATTGGAGAAGGCTTTTTGCGCCAATAATATCCGGCAGCCGGTCCTTTGCGCCAAACCGGCAAGGCAAGCGCCGTTTTCCTCCAGCTTCGCCTCATCGATCACATAACACGGGGTGGGCAGGGACGCAAAAAATTCCTGCACACAGCGTCCGGAAAGCCCTGCGAAAGCCGGCGCGCTGGTATTGAGATATCCCATCACTCCACCAACGCCGGGGTATGGCTCTCGCTGCGCGGAAGCCCGTACCGGTCAAGCGCATCCAGGAACGGATCGGGATCAAATTCTTCCACTGTATGGACGCCGGTTTTATCCCATTTGCCGGTCAGCAGCATCAGCGCGCCGCACATAGCGGGGACGCCGGTGGTGTAGCTGATCGCCTGGCTGGCGACCTCTTTATAGCATTCCTGGTGGTCGCAGACATTGTAGATGTAGTAGGTTTTCTCTTTCCCGTCCTTTTTCCCGGTGAAGATACAGCCGATGTTGGTCTTGCCATGGGTGCGGGGGCCCAGGCTGGCAGGGTCGGGCAGCAGCGCCTTGAGGAATTTGATCGGGACGATCTGATGCCCTTCAAATTCCACCGGCGTAGTCGAAAGCATCCCTACATTTTCCAGACACTTCATATGGGTCAGGTAACTCTGCCCAAAGGTCATAAAGAAACGGATCCGCTTGACGCCCGGGATATTTTCCGCCAGCGACTCGATCTCCTCATGATGGAGCAAATACATATCCTTCTGGCCGACCTGGTCGAAATCATACTCCCGTTTGATGCTCATTGCCGGGATTTCCACCCAATGCCCATCCTCCCAGTAGCTGCCGGGGGCGGAAACCTCCCGCAGGTTAACCTCGGGATTGAAATTGGTGGCAAACGGGTAGCCGTGGTCGCCGCCGTTGCAGTCCAGGATATCAATGGTATCAATCGTGTCAAACTCATGCTTCTGGGCATAGGCGCAATACGCCTGGGTCACGCCCGGATCAAAACCGCATCCCAAGAGCGCGGTCAAGCCAGCTTGTTCAAACTTTTCCCGGTAAGCCCACTGCCAGCTGTAATCAAAGTAAGCGGAAAACCCTTTCTCTGCACAGCGTTTTTCATAGATGGCACGCCACTTCGGATCGTCGGTATCCTCCGGCTCGTAGTTGGCGGTGTCCATATAATTGACCCCGCAGGCCAAACAGGCATCCATAATCGTCAAATCCTGATAAGGCAGCGCAATATTCATCACCAGATCAGGCTGATACTCCTTGATGAGCGCGACGACCTGGTTCACATCGTCCGCATCCACCTGGGCGGTGGTGATTTTGGTAGCCGTCTTCCCTTCCAGTTCTGCGGCCAGCTGGTCGCATTTTGATTTGGTGCGGCTGGCGATACATAATTCGGTGAACACCTCGCTCACCTGGCAGCATTTCCGAATGGCAACGGAAGCCACGCCTCCACAGCCGATGACCAATACTTTGCTCATATCTATGATTCTCCTCTCTTTTTTAAGCTCTGCGGCCTGCCGGCAAAATATCGCCGCTGCCGGCAAAGCCGTTACCATTTCCAAGCAGGCCGGCGGATCAAATCCCCTTGGCGCCTTTTTGCAGCAGAAGCAGCAATTCCCGCAGCACTTTGCAGGCGGTCGCGGTCGAAACCCCGCTGTGGTCCAGCATCGGGGCCAGTTCGTTGAGGTCGGCGGCCACGATATTGGTGCGGGCTGCCAGACGGATGGCTTCCAACAGCTGCGGGAAGCTTACCCCGCCCGCTTCCGGCGTCCCCGTACCAGGAAAAACGGAAGGGTCCAGGCAGTCCAGGTCGATGGTAAGATAAACCGGCACGCCGCTTTCGGATAATTCCCGGATCACCTGTTCCAGCCCCGCAAACGAAAAGGGATG
>CALXGW010000070.1 GCA_944387965.1 uncultured Anaerotruncus sp.
GATGACCTCTTCGCCCTTGGTGAAATAGGTCTTCCGGGCTTCGTCCTTCATGTAGCCGATTGCTTCATCGACCGGGATAATGTCCGCCAGCGCAAAAAACGCCGCCTGCAGCACCATATTCACATGGCTGCCCAACCCGAGTTCCCCGGCAATTTTGGTCGCGTCGATGGTATAGAAACGGATATGTTTCTGCGCGATCTGCCGGCGCACGGCGGCGGGAAGCTTGTTTTCCAGTTCCCCGTCGCTCCAGGAGCAGTTGAGCAGGAAGGTGCCGCCCTCTTTGACTTCCCCCACAATGTCGTATTTATCCATATAGCTTTCATTGTGACAGGCGACGAAATCCGCCCGTTTGACATAATAGGACGAACGGATCGGGCTGCTGCTGAAACGCAGGTGGGACTTGGTGACGCCGAAGGATTTCTTTGCATCATATTCAAAATATGCCTGGGCATATTTCGGGGTAAACGAATTGATGATCTTGACGGTGCTGTGGTTGGCGCCGACAGTGCCATCCCCGCCCAGGCCCCAGAACTTGCAGCTGATGGTGTCCGGGTTGCCGACCGAAAGCTTTTCGCTGCAATCGAGCGAACGATGGGTCACATCGTCGTTGATGCCGATGGTAAAGCTGGTTTTCGGCGATTCGGACGCCAGGTTATCATAAACTGCCTTGATCTGCGCCGGGAAAGTGTCCTTGGAGGACAGGCCGTACCGCCCGCCGATGATAAAAATTTCCTTGCCGGTGTTGGTAAAGGCGGTGCAGACGTCCTGATAAAGCGGCTCGCCGGCAGAGCCCATCTCTTTGCAGCGGTCGAGCACCGCAATGCGTTTGACCGTTGCGGGCAGCGCTTTCTGGAAATGTTCCACCGAGAAAGGCCGGTAGAGATGCACCTGCAGATAACCGACCTTGCGGCCCTGCGCAGTCAGGTAATCCACCACTTCGCAGATGGTGCCGCTGACCGACCCCATCGCGACGATCACATCGGTGGCGTCGGGCGCGCCGTAATAATTGAACAGATGGTATTCCCGGCCGGTGAGTTTGGAAATTTCAGCCATATAATCCTCGACAATGCCGGGCAGCTCGTCATAAGGCCGGTTGTTGGCCTCACGGCTCTGGAAATAGATATCCGGGTTTTGCACCGTCGCGCGCAGCATCGGATGATCCGGGTTGAGCGCATGCTCCTTATAGGCGTCGAGCGCATCGTAATCGATCAGCCGTGCGAGGTCGGCATAATCAAACGCCTCCACCTTGTTGATCTCGTGGCTGGTGCGGAACCCGTCAAAAAAGTGCATGAACGGCACCTTGCCTTTGATCGCGGAGAGATGCGCGACGCCGGCCAGATCCATAATCTCCTGTACGCTGCCGGTCGAAAGCATTGCAAAACCTGTCTGGCGGCAGTTCATCACATCCGAATGGTCGCCGAAAATGCTCATCGCATGGGTGCCTACCGTACGCGCCGCCACATGCACCACCACCGGCAGCCGTTCGCCGGCGATCCGGTGCAGCACCGGGATCATCAGCATCAGCCCCTGGGAGGAGGTGTAGGTGGTGGAAAGCGCGCCGGTTTCGCTTGCGCCGTGTACCGCGCCGATCGCACCGGCTTCCGACTGCATCTCCACCAAAGATACCGTCTGGCCGAACAGGTTTTTCTTGCCGTGGGCCGACCAGGCGTCGGTCTTTTCCGCCATCGGGGAAGATGGGGTGATCGGATAGATCGCGGCGATTTCAGTAAACGCATAGGCAATATAAGCTGCCGCTTCATTGCCGTCCATTGTGACTAGTTTTTTCTCGCTTGCCATATCTTCCTCTTCCTCCAAAAACGCACAATCAGGCCGTTTCAATGCCGGCTGCTTTTTCCAGCCCCAGCTTCTTGACCGCGTCCTCGCGCATTTTATATTTGAGTATCTTCCCGGCGACATTCATCGGGAATTCGTCGACAAAATCAATATACCGGGGCACCTTATGCCGTGCCATGTTGGCGTTGATATACGCTTTCATCTCTTCCACCGTCATCTCTTCGCCGTCCTTGAGGATGATGCAGGCCATGATTTCTTCGCCATACTGCTCATCCGGCACGCCGATAACCTGGACGTCCTTGACCTTCGGATGGGTATAGATGAATTCCTCGATCTCTTTCGGATAGATGTTTTCACCGCCGCGGATAATCATATCTTTCAGGCGGCCGGTGATCTTGTAGTTGCCGTCCTCGGTCTTGCAGGCCAGGTCGCCGGTATGCAGCCAGCCTTCCCGGTCGATGGCGGAAGCGGTGGCGCGGGGCATCTTATAATACCCCTTCATGATGTTGTAGCCGCGGGCGACAAATTCGCCGGTTTCGCCAACCGGCATCTCTTCGCCGGTTTCCGGGTCGACGATCTTGCACTCGATCTCAGGCAGCGCGCGCCCGACGGTCGCCACGCGCACCTCCAGCGGGTCGTCCACCGAGCTCATCGTGCAGCCCGGGGAAGCTTCGGTCTGGCCGTAGACGATGGTGATTTCGGTCATATGCATCTTGTCGACCACATCCTGCATGACCGAGATCGGGCAGGGGCTGCCGGCCATGATACCGGTGCGCATATAGGAAAAATCGGTCTTCGCAAAATCCGGATGCTCGAGCATGGCGATAAACATGGTCGGCACGCCGTGGAAGGCGGTGATGCTCTCGTTGTTGATGCAGGCCAGCGCCGGTTTCGGCGAGAAATACGGCAGCGGATGCAGCGTGACGCCATGGGTCATGGCAGCCGTCATCGCCAGCACCATGCCGAAGCAGTGGAACATCGGCACCTGGATCATCATGCGGTCGGCCGTGGAAAGATCCATCCGGTCGCCGATACATTTACCGTTGTTGACCACATTATAATGGGTGAGCATAACCCCTTTCGGGAAGCCGGTGGTGCCGGAGGTGTACTGCATGTTGCATACGTCGTGGATATCGACGGCGGCGGCGCGGCGGTAGACCTCCTCGACGGGCACCTTCTGACCCAGGGCGAGGGCCTCCTCCCAGGTCAGGCAGCCTTTCTGGCGGAAGCCAACGGTGATGACGTTGCGCAAAAACGGCAGCCGGAAGCTGTGGAGCGGCTGGCCGGGCTTGGTATCCGCCAGTTCCGGGCACAGTTCATTGATGATTTCAGCATAGTTGGAATCGCGGTAGCCGTCAATCATAATCAAGGTATGCGTATCCGACTGGCGCAGCAGGTATTCAGCTTCATGGATCTTATAAGCAGTGTTCATGGTGACCAGCACGCCGCCGATCTTGGTGACTGCCCAGAACGCGATATACCATTGCGGCAGATTGGTTGCCCAGACCGCCACATGGCTGCCGGGGCGCACCCCCATCGACAGCAGCGCCCGCGCAAAGGTATCCACATCGTCACGGAATTCAGCATAAGTGCGGGTGTAATCCAGGGTGGTGAATTTGAAGGCATACTGGTCGGGGAATTCCTCCACCATCCGGTCAAGCACCTGGGAGAAGGTGCATTCGATCAGGGTATCCTTTTTCCAGACATATTTCCCGGTGTGGCGCAGGTTGTCGTACAGGTAGCTGCGCTGCCGGGACGGGGTATCGAAATTGGACATATAGTTGACGAAATGGGCAAAAATGATGTCGATATCGGTCAGGTCAGGCATCCACTGCGGATCCCATTCCAGCGAGATAAACCCGTCGTAATTGATCGAAGCCAGCCCTTTCATCATATCCGCAATCGGCAGTTCGCCCTCCCCGATCAGGCAGTATTGGCCGTCCTTTGCGTCCTTGACATGGACATGCTTGATATATGCCCCCAGGTTCTGGATGGTCTGCTCCGGTTCCTCTTTATGGTCGGCATAGGGGTGGTGCATATCCCAAAGGGTGGCCAGGTTATCGCTGGCGAAGCGGTTGAGCACATCCCGCAGTTTCCCGGTATCCGAAAACAGCCCGATGGTTTCGATCAGGATGGTGATCCCGGTTTCTTCCGCTGCCGGCAGCAGGGCGGCGATGTTGGAAATGACCGTTTTGACCGCGCTTTCCTCATCCTCGCCGTTTGCACGGATACGGACATAGGGGCATTTGATATCTTTTGCCAGCGTCAGGCATTTCTGGACCTCTTCGACGACCTGGCTGCTTTCCTCCGCCAGGTTGACGCATGCGTCCACGCAGGGGATCGAAAGCTTTTTATCATACAGCTGGCGCACGGTCGCCGCCGTGTTATATTTATGGAACGGGCCGCCTTTCGCCATAAATTCGGTCCCCTGGACGGTATGCAGTTCAATCCCCTGGAAACCGGTTTCGGTGGCGATCTCTACAAATTTATCCCAGCTGTAACCGTCCCAGCCTTTGATGGAAAATGAGAGTTTCATAATTTATTTTACCTCCCTGTGCTCAGTTCTCCTCGTATACGATCTTGTTCAGGGCGTTGAGATAAGCCCGGATGCTTGCCCCGACGATGTTGGTCGAAATACCCTTGCCGGCATACAGCTTGCCGTTATGCCGCAGCTTGACGACGGCGGAGCCCATCGCTTCCTTGCCTTCGGTGACCGACTGGATCTGGAAATCGTCCAGTTCGTAATGATGCCCCACGATCTGTTCGATCGCCAGGAAGGAGGCGTCCACCGGGCCGTCGCCGGCGGAAATGCCCTGGGACTTCTGGCCATTGCGGGTAAGGGTAATGGTCGCGGTCGAGGTGATGATATTGCCGGTGTTGATCACATAGCTTTCGAGATAATAGGTGGGCGGCACCTGCAGGGCCACGCTTGCGATGATGGCGTCCAGTTCCCGGAAGTCCACGTTTTTGCTGGCAGCCACCAGCTTAAAGGATTCATATACCTTGTTCATATCGTCGTCCGACAGGTCGTATCCCAATGTCCGGACAGCGGAAGCCACCGCGTCGGGGCCGTCATGTACGGTGAGCTGCATCCCGGCCATCCCGGAATCCAGTGCCCCGGTACCACCGTCAAAGGGGGATTTGCCGCGGCGGGTGTGGATGATCCAGTTGATCTGTTTCATGGTGCGCTGCATCTCGGTGACTGCGATATCGGCGCAGATACCCAGGAAATCCCCGCGCAGACGGATGATCTGTGCCACCGAAACGGCTGTGGGCAGCGTTTCCTCACCGCAGGAGGTCTTGATCTCGACAGCGCCGGCCTTGATCGCCGCCATCGCACAGGCGGCCGCCATGCTCATTGAATTTGAGCAGCAGGCGCCCAGCGAAACGGTTTTGACCTCCGGCGCCGCTTCTGCCAGCTCCGAAAGGAAATCGGAGAATTCATCCGGGAGCATCACCCCTGCCGAATCGCAGACGGTAACAGTCGAAGCGCCGGCCGCAATTGCGCGTTTTACCACTTCAAATAAAAATTCCTTTTCGCTGCGGGTTGCATCATCGGCCACAAATTCCACATCCGGGCAGACTTTTTTACATTCGGCAACCACCTCGCCGATCAGTTCGAGCAGCTGGGCCGGTTTTTTATGGCAGCCATATTCCATCTGCACCGGCGACATCGGGGCGATCACCTGCAGCCGCGGCTTTTTCGCGCCTTTCACCGCTTCCCATGCCTGCGCCACGCTCTCCGCCGAAAGCCCGGCCGGGACTGCCACAACACTGTTTTTCACCGATGAAGAAACCGATTTGATCAGCAGCGAATCAATTTTTTCATTGACAATCGGCGCCATCTCGATGACCGACATGCGGATTTTATCCATCAGCTTGGCAACTTCAATCTTTTCCTTGAAGCTCAACTGCATGTCGGCCTTTTTGGCGGCTTCTTTCAATGTGACGTCTGAAATCATAATCTTTTTCATATGTAATCCCCTTTCCGGTACGATCTGTGACCTGTTAAAATGCAATAAAAAATCCCCGAGGCGAATTGCCTCAGGGACGAAAAAACATATTCCGCGGTACCACCCTGCTTATCATGCCGCTGCAATGCAAAGCATGATCGCTCTGTTCAGGCTCGAAAAAGCCGATAGCCATGATAACGGGGCTTCCGTAACTCCTTACTCCGGCAAAGCCGTTTCAAAAGTTCTGCTCGGGAATGAGACTGCCTTCATCGGCCTGTACCGGCTCACACCAGCTGCCGGCTCTCTGGGACAGGGAAAGATGCGGCATAATTCCGTCAATGCATTTATGAAATATTGATATTGGGATAATATTACCGCCATTTTTTTTATTTGTCAACCGGCAAAAAGATCCGACAGGTATTTTTCTACAAAATATCAAATTTCTTTTGAGAAAACCACCCTGTAAATTTTCAAAATGCACAGAATATTCCGCCCGGCCGGATGGACAGGGCAGCCAAATTATGGTAAACTGACACGAAGGGCGGCTGCACCTTCTTCCCACCGGCCTGTAAACGGCGCAAAAAAGCGCAGATGCAGCTGTCTGCACCTGCGCCGGGGATGGGCGGTCAGCCCAGCCCGCAGTCCTCATAAAATTTCCATCGTCTGAGATAGTCGCGCTTTTTGGCGATCCGGTAGGCGGCATATCCAGCAGTGATGCAGCATACCAGAAGCGAAAAAGCCAGCGGTAAAACCAGCAGCCATAAAGGCAGCCGCCGGAAAGCCTTCATACCAGTCCCTCCCGTTATCCCGGTTTCCTTTATTTTACAATAAAACGCATCATCCGTCAACAAACCCCGATCCTCCGGTTTTACACCGGCGGGGTCCCCTCCCCCTTCACAGGCGCCGCCCCTTCACGGGCGCGTACCGCACGGGCCAACAGGGTATACAGGATCGCAAAACATGGGGTGCCGAGAATCATACCCGGCACAGAGAACAGCCCGCCGCCCACCGTCACCGCAAACAGCACCCACAGCGGCGGCAGACCAACCGAACCGCCGATGATCCGCGGAGCGATGATATTTCCGTCGATCTGCTGGATAACCACCACCAGCAGGATATACCACAACGCCTTGAACGGGTTGCCGAAAATCAGGATCAGCAGCACCCCGGGGACAGCCCCGATGAACGGGCCAAAAAACGGGATGATGTTGGTCACCCCCATCACAACGCCGATCAGCATGGCATATGGGAACCGGAAAATACTCAGCAGCACCACGCTCACCACACCCACGATCAGCGCGTCTGTCAGCTGTCCCATCAGGTATTTATTAAAGATACCGACCGAGATCGAAGCAGTTTCCGACAGCTTTTGCGCCTGTTTTGCAGGTAAAAACGCGCGGCAGATCCGGCTCAGCTGGGACAGCAGCTGTTCTTTGGAAAGCAAAAGATAGATCGAAACGATCAGGCTGATGACGCTGGTGATGATGCCCCCGCCGAAGGAAACCAGGAAATCCAGCATCTGTGGCACCGACGAAATCAAAAAGCCCATCAGTTTTTCCACCCAAGCCCGCAGCTGCTGGTTGATCTCGCTGAGTATCTCAGGCGAGAGGTCGACCCATTCAAACACCTGGTTGGCGATACTTTGCAGGCGGGAAAGATAGTCGGTTTTCCCCAGCTGTACCACGCTGGCGCCGATCTGCGGCGCAACAATGCTTACGCAGACGCCCAGCGCCGCAGCCAGCAGCAGGTAGGTGCATACCAGCGAAAGCGGTTTTGCCGCCGCCTGCCAGCGTGTTCCTTTGCGGGAACACAATGGGGCAAATACCTTCCGGTAAAGGAATCCCATCGGGCGGTTCAGGATAAACGCAATGACCAAGCCGATAATAAACGGGGTCAGCAGGCCGTAAAGCACCTGCACAGCCCGGAATACCTTGTCCAGGTTGTTTAAGCCCAGATATAATACCACGGTAAATGCAGCCACCAGGCAATATCCTTTTAATTTTGCTTTTTCCAAACGATTTCCTCCCTATACCGGATGAGAAAGGCGCCGTTTCAATGTGCCGTCCGCCAGGATAACCCCCAACAGGATCAGCGCCGCGCCCAAAAGCATCATCCAGGTGATTTTTTCATGCAGGATGACGGAAGAAACCGCCATCGTTGTCAAAGGGTTCAGATAAACAAAATTATTGGCGCTGACCGGGCCAATATGCGCAACGACATGGTACCATAATACATAACAGAAGGCAGATGCAACCAACCCTAAAAAGAGCAGGTTGCCCCACACCTGCGGCTTGCGGTATACCGAAAGGGACGGCAGAGGGCCGTCCAGCAGCTGCAGCGGCAGCATGGTGAAGATCGAATAAAGGAAAATCCGCCGGGTAATATAAATGGGTGGGTATTTGGAACGGAGTTTGCGCAGCAAGACGGTATATACCGCCCAGGAGGCCGCTGCGAGTATGGCAAGCAGGTCGCCGGCGGGGGACAGCTTCAAATACAGCCGTCCATTGCACACCACCAGGAAAATACCGATAAATGCTGCAATAAACCCATGGATCCGCGCAGTGGTAAGGGATCTTTCCCGGGTGAACAGATGCGCGGCTACCGCAGTCAGGATGGGGGCGCAGGATACCAGCAGGCTGACATTGGACGCCTGGGTATAGGAGAGCGCTGTATTTTCCGCCCAAAAATAAAGGGTACTTCCAAAAATCGCCAGGATCAGGCAGTGCAGCTCGACCTTCCTCCCTTCTGAACGATGGAATTTCGGGTGGAGCAGCAAAAGCGCAAGATATCCGATCAGATAGCGGGAAAGCATGATTTGCAGCGGGGACAGGTCCGCCAGCAGGATTTTTGTAGAGATAAAGGTCGTCCCCCAGAAGATGACGACCACCAATGCAGCCAGATACCATTTTTTCATGACAATCAACCTGTTAAAATCCCTTTTTAATGATCTGAGGATAGGGGAAAACCATGATTAGTGTAGCATACCTGTACATGGAATTCAAATATTTCTTTCAGAAACCCCAAAACCACATACCACCTGGATCCGTCCCCAGGGCAAACCGTTTCAAAAAGCCCTTTGGACATCGATAATGGACCGGAAATCCCGCAGGAGGGGGACAGCCATGAAAGCTTTATCCGACTTACATATTGGAATGCGCAATTTTAAAACGGCACTGGCAATCTTTTTGTGCCTGATCCTGTACCGGTTCATCCCGGGCGAAGCATCTTTTGCCTGTATTGCGGCTTTGATCGCCATGCAGTCCACCTTGGGGGAATCGCTTGAACAGGGACGCAACCGCCTGATGGGTACGGCAATCGGCGGTATTTTCGGCGCGTTGTTTGTATTTGGCGGCATCGGATCGGTGCATCCCTGGGTACAGCCGTTTATCATTGCGGCAGGGATCAGTGTGCTGATCGCTTTCTGTAATTTTGCAGGCAAGCGCGGGGCGATTGTGATGGGATGTGTGACCTATCTGGCGATCATCCTGTCGGGTGTGCAGGAGCATATCTGGCTGTTTTCCCTCTGGCGGGTGGTGGATAACACCGTTGGGATCCTTGTAGCGGTGGGCGTCAACCTGGCGATCCGTCCGCCTGCCGAGCCGCCTGCCGGTCTTCCGGACGCCGTACAGCAGGCGCCTTCGGATGGGCAGCCAAGCGAAATCCCGTCAGCCGAGCAGGACAAACCGTCAGCCGGAGAAGCGCCGTGACGCCGGCAGAAATTATCAAAACATTTTTTATAAACCAATTGACTTTTCGCCGGAATTTGGATATAATAAATGCCTGTATGATAGAAATGGAGACGTATCGAAGTGGTCGTAACGAGAACGACTCGAAATGGTGTTTCACCCCGCCGCTCCGATCCCCCGCAAACCCGCATGAATCCGGCGATTTCACAAGTGTCCCGGTTCACCGGATTTCCCCGGTACTAATGGAGTACTAATGACAGATAATTCCCGCATCTGCGGTGAATTTATAGATGGAGACGTATCGAAGTGGTCGTAACGAGAACGACTCGAAATCGTTTTGTCTAGAGATAGGCACGTGGGTTCGAATCCCACCGTCTCCGCCAGTCAAAAAGGACACCAAACGGTGTCCTTTTTCTTTTTTCATCCGCCTTGCCTGCGACTCTGAGGCAAAGCATCACCCCATAATCCATACAAAG
>CALXGW010000071.1 GCA_944387965.1 uncultured Anaerotruncus sp.
TATTTCAAAACAAAAGGCCCGGAGATGTTCTCCGAGCCTTTTGCTGCCGTTCCGGTTGCCCATGGTTTACTTTTTGTACCTGTGGGTGAGCCCCACCGAAAGCCTGCTTTTTTTATTTGCTTACCAAGGGCTTGACGCGCCTGCATCCGGCGCAATATACTATACTTGTCAGTTAAGCTGCTTTTATTTTTGACAGCTGTGAGGAGGTATGGAAAATGCGGATCGAAACGGTATGGGCCGTTTATTTCAGCGGCACCGGCACCACGGAGAAGGTCGCGGTCACCCTCGCAAAAACCATTGGCAGTGTGCTGGGCGCCGCCTGCCGGGAAATCTGTTTCAACCTGCCGCAAGCGCGCGAAAAAGGGCTGCAATTTGGCGGCGCCGACCTGGTGGTGCTGGGGATGCCGGTCTATGCCGGGCGGGTACCCAATCTTTTGCTGCCATATGTGCGCGATCAAATCAAAGGGGATGGAACGCTGGCCGTACCGGTGGTGCTCTATGGCAACCGCAATTATGATGACGGCCTGATCGAACTGCGCAATGTGATGCGGGAAAATGGCTTTTGTCCCATCGCAGCCGGGGCGTTCGTAGGTGAGCATTCCTTTTCGCGGATCCTCGGCGCAGGCCGTCCCGATGATAAAGATATGGCGCTTGTGCAGGAATTGGCGGACAAAGCCGCCGCAAAAGCCCGCACGCTTACCGAGCCGCCAGCAGAGGCGGTCGCGGTCACCGGCTGCGACCCCATCCGTCCCTACTATACGCCGCGGGATCGGTACGGCGCGCCGATCAAAGACTTTTTGAAAGCCAAACCGGTGACAGATCCGGAAAAATGCCTGAAATGCGGTCTATGCGCCAGCCTTTGCCCGATGGGTTCGATCGACCCGGGCGACCCGTCGCAGGTGACCGGGAAATGCATTAAATGCTGCGCCTGTGTAAAAAAATGCCCTTCCGGCGCCAAATATTTTGACCATGAGGGCTTTTTATACCATCAGCATGAACTGGAAGACCAATATGCCGACCGCCGGGCGCCCAGTGAAATCTTTGTCTGACTGCCGGAGCGATAAAAAAAGAGGGCTTAAGCCCTCTTTTTTTATTGCTGTTATTTTTCGGCCAGCTTGACCTTGAGGCAGGCTTTCACCAGTTCAAGACAGGTATCCCAACCCAGCATGTGGCTGTTGAGGCACAGGTCGTAATTTTCTGCATTGTTCCAGCTTCTTCCGGTGAAATACTGGTAATAATCCGCCCGGTTTTTATCCACCCGCGTGATATACCGCATCAATTCCTCCCGCGACATGTCCGGATGCTCCTCCATCGACTTATTGACGCAGGCTTCCAGCGGTGCATGCACAAAAATCCGCAGGACATTGCTCATATCCCGCAGGATATAATCTGCACACCGGCCAATGATGATGCAGGATTCGCTTTCTGCCAGCTGGCGGATGACTTTTGCCTGGAAATTGAATAAATTACGGTTGGAAGTGAAATCCTCGCGGTCAGGAGGGATAATCTCCCCTTTATACGCGCCTCGCGCGGCTTTAAACAGGAGTGTTTTCCGCACTTTCTCATCCGCGCGCGCAAACAGTTCTTCATTGATCCCGCTTTCATCCGCCGCCAAACGCAGCAGTTCCCGGTCGTAATAGGAAACGTCCAGCTCTTTGGAAAGCAGTTTTCCCATTTCCTTCCCGCCGCTTCCGTATTGACGCGCAATCGTAATGACAAATTTTTTCATCGCTATCCCCCCGTCGCATAAATTTTGAAATGATAAGGCTTACAGCCCCAGGCGCGGCGGCAAGCCGGTTTTCCCCGGTTTACCGGGCCGCCTGATAAATTGCTACGATATCCTCATAATCGAGTTTTTGGAAGTTGCCGATCTTCCGGCGGCCAAAGAAGGTGCATTTCCTGGCCATCTCGTCGATCTGCTCATCGGTCAGGGTGATGCCCATATCGCTGACCGAGATCGGCATGCCGATGGATTGGAAGAACCGTTCGGTCGCAGCGATCCCTTCCAGCGCCGTTTTTTCCGGATCAGAGAAATCCATATCGCAGTTCATCACGTTTACTGCATACTGGGCAAAGCGGTTCACATCGGTATGCAGCACATACCTGGCCCAGCTGCCCCATACGGCAGCAAGCCCAGCCCCGTGCGCCACGTCGAACAGGCCGCCCAATTCATGCTCCAGCTGATGGCAGGCAAAATCCGCGACCCTTCCGGTACCGGTCAAGCCATTGTGGGAAAGGCTGCCCGCCCACATCAGTTCGGCACGCGCATCATAATTATCCGGCTGCGCCAGCGCGATCGGCAGGTTATGGATGACCGTCTTAAGCAGGCCCTCACTGATGCGATCGATCAGTTCCACATGATCCACGGTGGTAAAATACCGTTCCATCGTATGCATCATAATATCGGTACCGCCGCTTGCAGTCTGATAGGCAGGCAGCGTATAGGTCAGTTCCGGATTCATGATTGCAAACTTCGGGCGGCAATATTCCGAGTTGCCCGAACGTTTGAGCCAGCCGTCCTCATTGGTTAGCACGGTGGAATTGCTTGTTTCACTACCCGAAGCTGCGATGGTCAGGATGACCCCGATGGGCGTGCAGGCTTTTGCCTGGGCTTTGCCCTCATAAATATCCCAAACGTCGCAATCATTGGTCAGGCCGTAACCGATCGCTTTCGCCGAGTCGATCGCGCTGCCGCCCCCGATTGCCAGGATGAAATCCACCCCTTCTTTTTTGGCAAGCGCGATACCTTCCCGCACCAGCCCAAGCCGCGGGTTCGGCACAACCCCACCCAATTCGATATGTGCGATGCCCGCGTCATCCAGCGACTTGAGCACCCGGTCCAGCAGCCCGGAGCGTTTGACGCTGCCACTGCCGTAATGTACCAACACCTTCTTGGCGCCGAACGCTTTGATCTCATCCGCAGCTTTGTTTTCGGTACCCTTTCCGAAAATTACCTTTGTAGGGACCAAAAACTCAAAATTTATCATGGAAATTCCTCCCTTTATTATGTTCCAAAATATTAAGGCAGCTGCCAGCAAAAAAATGTTCATTTGCGACAAAACTGTCTTCCCCTATTTGATTTTATTTTATCACATTCCGCCAAAAAAGCAAGAAAAAAACCTGCAAAAGCTGCAGGTTCATTCGGTTATGCTTTTTTGCTTCCTCTGGAATCCAGGATCTCCTGCAATTCCTTCATAAAGGATTCAATATCCCGGAACTGGCGGTAAACCGAAGCGAAGCGTACATAAGCCACCTCGTCGATCGCCCGCAGCTTTTCCATCGCAAGTTCCCCGATGCGGTAGGAGGGCACTTCCTTTTCCAGGGAGTTTTGCAGGGTCATTTCGATATCCTGTACCGCCTGCTCCAATACCGCCAGCGTCACCGGACGTTTTTCACATGCGCGCATCATCCCGGCCAGCAATTTTCCGCTGTCGAACGCTTCCCGGGATTTATCCCGTTTCACCACCACCAACGGCATGGTTTCAATGATTTCATACGTGGTAAACCGGCGTTCACACTGTAAACACTCACGCCGGCGGCGGATCCGTTCAAATTCATCTGTCGGCCTGGAATCAATGACCTTGCTCTCCACATATCCGCAGTACGGGCATTTCATCAAACAAAACTCCTTTGCAGCCGCTTATTGCCGTTTGACGCCGGCATGTCCCTTTGCAGGTCCACGTCTTCCTTCCAGTTCTATTTTACCCTTTCAGCCATCCGTTTTCAAGACAAATATCCATATTTATCCATTTATACATCCCAATATCTGGCGGTAGCTGTCCGCCAGCTGGCTATATGTGCCATAATTATCCCGATAAAGCTCCAGCACCACATTCCCATCGAATCCGGCCGCCTGCATCTGCTTCAACAGGGCTGCAAGATCCATCGTCCCCTCCCCCAGCGGCAGGCAATCCCGCCCCGGGGCATGGTCGCTCAGATGCAGATGGATGACGCCATCCCCCATCGCTTCCAGCATATCTTCTGTTGAACAGCCTGCACGGATACACTGCTTGACGTCCAATACGAACTTCGCCTGCGGCAGCTGGCCGCGCAGCGCACGGAAAAAGCCCGGCGCACATCCAACACAGCGGGCCACATTTTCATGCGCCACCGTAATTCCCATCGCCCGGCCTGCTTCTATCAGCCGTGCAAACCGCTCGGCATAAAATCCGATCGGCCGGCTGCTCTCCTTGCGGTCGCCATGGAAGACCAGGATATCCGCCCCCAGCAGGTTGGCTGTATAGAAATATTTTTTATATAATTCGATCCCATCATATAGCCGCCGCTCATAATCCGAAAAGAACAGCAGTGGTTCCAGCCCGGAGGTAAACGGGTGGAGCGACAGGATCCGGATCCCATGGTCCGCTGCAATCTTCCCCAATTCCCGGACAAACGGTTCCTCCCATTCGCTCGGCGCATTCAAAAATATTTCCGCCGCCCCGATCTGCATCCGCCCCAGACATAACAGCGCCTGCTCGGTCTTCTCCGGATACAGGCAGGAAGTCGAAACACCGGCAATCATCCGTGATCCCCCCTTTTCGGTAAACGCTTCGCAGCAACCGGTATCCCCTTGCGCCGCGCTATCTATAGCATACCACAAAAAAGCAAAAATAGCGACCCTGCTGGTTTTTTTCCGGGGCAGCGCCCCCGGCTTCCTTTCAGCCTCCCAGGCAGGCCAATACCAGCAGGTGCAGCGGATAAAACAGGTAAAACCCATACTGCGCCGCCTTTCCGCCATATCCCCGCCTGCCATTATATGCAAGCATCAGCGGGATGGATGCCACGGCCGCCAAAAGATACCACCAATATTCCCTCCCCTGCCCCGGCCAATAGACCAACAGCAGGATGGCCGCTGCGCTCCAGGCCGTATAAGTCCGGCTGGACGCATAATAAAGCAGCGGCAGCAGCAATACCCCCTGCCAGCCGTAATCCAGCACCGGCGTGCATGCCAGCAGGGCGGCCGCCCCTAAAAATCCCAGGGGCGCCCTGCCTGCGCCGCCTGCACGCACCCATTCAGCCAACATGACTGCCGCGACCCCGGCTGCCAGGGTGAACAGCACGTTGAGCCCTTCCAGATGCAGGGCAGGCCGGTAAACCAGCTGGGAAACTGCCCCAAACACCAGCAGCCTCACCAGGTAGCGCGGACGGTTTTTGGTACGGCGGCATCCGTCTGCCGCTAAAAAAACGAACAGCGGGAATGCCAGCCGCCCGATACAGCGCAGCACAAAATAGGATGCCGGCGTCAGCCGCCCACTGAAAACCACTGCGCTGTGGTCCACCACCATACAGAAAACTGCGACCAGTTTGATCCCCAATGCCGGCATCCTGCACGCCCTCCTTTTTATCAACTTTTAGGATAGCGCAAAATTGTGTTGGAAAAGTGTGTTTTTCCATTTCATTATAAAATAGAAGCGTATTGCTTTTTCTTTTTGGAACATTTTCCAAAAAGATTGACGTTTTTTTAAAAATATATATAATAAAGACGGTATCTTACCATGAAGGGCGTGTTTTTGGGAATGGAGAAAAAAGCTGGCCTTTTTGAAGACGTATATAGTTTTATTTTGGAACAAATCTTCCAGCAAAAACTGTCTTACGGCCAGAAAATACAGGAAGAGGCCATTTCACAGGCCCTTGGCATCAGCCGTACACCGATCCGCGAGGCCCTGCGCAAGCTGGAATCGGATGGTTTAGTGGAGATCCTCCCCAAGCAGTCGGCCAAAATCGTTACGCTGACCGAAAAGGACGTCAAACAGCTGGGAGCAGTCAAGCTCCAGCTGGACTTTTTGACTGCGCAGATGGCAATTTTCCATGGCAGCAATGCCGATTTCAAGCGGTTGGAACAGATCAATGAGGAGTTGGCGCATGCGCTGCGGGAAAATGACAGTTATCATGTGCTGAAAAAGGATATGGCGTTCCAGCGTGCCTATACACAGATCTCCGGTAACCCCATCCTATCTTCCCTGCAGGCACAGCTCCAGCTGAAAACTGCGCTCTATCAGTCGGTCAAATGGAAAGAACTCCCCCATATGATGAATGACAGCCTTTATCACCATCAGGCTATCATCGAAAGCCTGTATGCAAGGGATGTCGACCGGATCCTGCGCTGTATCATCCCGTATATTTCCACCTCTTACGGGATCGACGCAAATGTCTATTCCATGATGGTGGTCGATTTCAGCGTCGGGCGCACCCCGCTCCCTTACGGCGCAGAACGCATGTATGCGGCCCCGTCCGGCAAAAAAATGAGTAATTTTTAAAATAAGGAAGGGAAGTTTTATGGAAAAATCTGTCCTGGCGGCCCGCCTTGCCAAAGTACAGGCGCAATTGGAGCAGTCCGACAAGACCTGCTTCATGGTCAGCCCGTCGTCCACCATGAAATACCTGACCGGCTATGGCGGGCAGGCGGATGAAAGGCTGTTGCTGCTGGTGCTGGCAAAAGGCAAAAAGCCGTTCATCATCGCCAACAAACTCTGTGAACTGCAGATCTGCACTGCACCAGTTGACGATTTTATCTATTGGAAAGATGGCGAGGACGCGATCGGCATCCTGATGGACGCATTACAGCAGCGCCAGGTGGATACCTCGGTCACCGCTGTGGACAAATCGCTGGCTGGGTTGTTCTTAATCCCCATCTCCCAGCAGCTGAAGGATTCCAAAATCGTTTTGGGCAATTCGCTGGTGGACGGCCTGCGCGTCTATAAGGATGAGGCGGAAATGGCTGCGATGGCTTCCGCCTGCCAGCGGGGGGCTGAAGCGCTCGAAGCGACGATTTCCCGTGGAAAATGGTGGCTCGGCAAAACGGAAGTGGAGTTCATGGCCCAGCTTTCGTTTGAAATGGCCCAGCGGGGGCTCAAAGACCCCGGCAGCATCGTTGCTGTGGGGGCGAATGCTGCCGCACCCCATCATATGAACGGTCAGACGCTCATTGAGGAAGGCAAATGCCTGCTGATCGATTTCGGCGCCAGTTATGAAAATTATTACACCGATATGACCCGTACTTATCATTTCGGCCAGCCGTCCGACGAATTCAAAAAGGTGTACGACATTGTGCTGGAAGCCAACCGCCGCGGCAAGGAAGCAGCCCGGGTGGGCAACCTGATGCAGGATGTCGACCGGGCGGCCCGGGATTATATCACCGCACAGGGATACGGCCCCTATTTTACCCACCGCACCGGCCATGGCATCGGCATCGATATCCATGAAGGACCGCCGGCCGCGGAAGGGGAAACCACCCCGATCGCCGTCGGGATGGCGTTTTCCATCGAACCGGGCATCTATCTGCCGGGAAAATTTGGCATACGCATTGAGGATCAGGCCCTGATTACCAAGGACGGCCTGCGTATCCTGCATGATGTGCCGCGTGAGCTGTGCATCATCTGACCCCCTTTACCGACAAAAAAACGCCCCTGCTTTCGGCATTCTCGCCAAAAGCAGGGGCGTTTTTTCCCATATCCGGGTCCCGGCTGTCCCCGAACGGCAGCCGGGACCTTTTTTCAGCAGGCGTTTTACCCCACGCCTTCAAATCTCATACACGGAAACCTGGTTGTTAATCATTGCGACCGAGATCCGCCGGGGCGGGTTGGTCCCTTCCACCAGGCAGGAGGCTGTCCCGAAAGCAGCCGCAAACCGGACCGACCGTTTGATATCATATTTATAATCGTGCGCGATGATAAAGCCGGCCAGCGCGGCATCCCCTGCGCCAATGGTCGAACGGATCTCGGAAAGTTCCGGCACATCCGCTTTATAAGTGACTTTGCCATCGGTGTAGATCATCCCATGCGCCCCGAAACTGGCCAATACATGCTGGCATCCCGCATCCGCCAGCATCTTGACCGCTGCTTTGATATCCTCCAGCGTGTTCAGCTGCCGGCCTGCCAGCGCGCACAACTCTTCCCGGTTTGGTTTGATTACCCAGGGCTTGATCCTGCGGATATTTTCCAGTGTCGCCGAACGGGTATCCAGCGCGATAACCCCGCCGCACGACTGGATAAATGCACAGATCTCACAGAATATCTCGTCGGTGATCCCCTCCGGCATCAAACCAGCCACAACGACCAGTGTGGCCGGCTTTACCTCGTCGGACAGCACCTTTTCCAGTTCGTCGATCGTCTGATGCTTGATCCGGGGGCCTTTGCGGATAAACAGGGTGGTTTTCCCGTCCGGCGTCACAAACCCGAGGTTCTCCCGGATTCTCCCCTCTGTATAAATTACCCGTGTTTCTACATTTTCATCCCGCAGACGGTTAAAATACCGCTCGCTGTTTTCCCGTCCTGCAACGATCAGCGCTGTATTTTTGATCTCATAACTTCTGAGTACCCTGGAAACATCCACTGCTTTACCAGCCGCATCATACAGTTCGGTCTGCACCTCATGCGCCTGATCTGCCTTTAAACTGTCCACATAGCATGTAATATCCGCTGCCGGGCTGAGGGAAAGGGTGATAATTTTGTTGAACAGCATAAACCAAAGACCCCCCTGTTTTGTTCTCGGTCGCCGGGAACCCCCCCTAAAAATAAGCCGCCTGGCAAAAACCAGTAAAATCCTCCTGCAAAACCGCCGTTATCCGGTTTTGCAGGAGGAACAGCCTGATCGGTTCTCCGGTTGCACGGTTTCTTCGCCAGTCCCGCTTACGGGTTGCCGTTCTGGCTTTCATCCGGGCTGCCGCCGTCCTGCGGGGCGTCTTGCGGCGCATCCTGCGCAGCCCGCTCCGATACAGCCGGTTCCGCCGGCGCGGCCGGTTCTGCTGCCGGTTCCGCCGGCGCGGCAGCCTTTTTCTCTGCCGTGGCAGCTTTTGTCCCATGCGTATAGATCGAATAATCCGGTTTTTCCGGCATCGGCGCGCCGGTCATCATGGCTTCGAATTCATTCTCTGCCATCTTTTCATGTTCAAACAGGAACTGCGCGACCTTATGCAGCTGATCCATATGCTCGGTCAGGATCTCGCGCGCCCGCTCATAGGCAGTATCGATCGTTTCACGGATCTCCGCATCGATCTCAGCCGCGACATTCTCCGAATACCGCGGGGTAGCGGAAAAATCACGGCCCAGGAAGACTTCGGCGTCATCATGCCCATATACGATCGGCCCGAGTTTTTCCGAGAACCCATACCGGGTCACCATGCTGCGCGCAATCTTGGTCGCGCGTTCGATATCGTTGGAAGCGCCGGTGGAGATATCGTCCAGCACCAGCTTTTCCGCCATCCGTCCGCCCAGCAGGGTGACGATATTTTCGCTCATCTCCCGCTTGGTCATATAAGTCTTGTCATGCTCGGGCAGCGACAGGGTATACCCGCCCGCAGGCCCGCGCGGGATAATCGAAATCTGATGCACCGGGTCCTGGGTCGGCAGGTAATAGGTGCAGATCGCATGGCCGGCTTCATGATAGCAGGTCAGCTTTTTATCATTCGGCATCACGACTTTTGAGCGCTTCTCCGGCCCAACGATCACTTTCAGGGTTGCTTCCTCGATCTCCTCCATTGTGATTGCTTTGCGGTTGCGTTTGGCAGCCAGCAACGCCGCTTCATTTGTCAGGTTTTCCAGGTCTGCACCGGTGAAGCCCACGGTGGAAGCCGCGATCGTATGCAGGTTGACATCCGGCGCGATCGGTTTATTGCGGGTATGCACCCGGAGAATCGCTTCACGGCCCTTGATATCCGGATAGCTGACCATGATCTGCCGGTCGAACCGGCCGGGACGCAGCAATGCCGGGTCAAGGATGTCCCGCCGGTTGGTGGCGGCGATGATAATGACGCCCGAGTTGGTACCGAAGCCATCCATCTCCACTAGCAACTGGTTCAAAGTCTGTTCCCGCTCGTCATGCCCGCCGCCCAAACCGGCGCCGCGCTGACGGCCGACCGCATCGATCTCATCGATGAAGATGATCGCCGGGGCGTTTTTCTTCGCCTGTTCAAACAGGTCGCGGACACGCGAAGCGCCGACACCCACGAACATTTCCACGAAATCCGAACCGGAGATTGAGAAGAACGGTACCCCCGCTTCACCAGCAACTGCTTTTGCCAGCAACGTTTTACCGGTTCCCGGAGGACCCATCAGCAGGACGCCTTTCGGGATGCGCGCGCCCAGGGTATTGAATTTATTCGGCGCCTTGAGGAACTCGACGATCTCCACCAATTCCTCTTTTTCTTCATCCGCGCCCGCTACATCTGCAAAGGTGACCTTCGGGCCGTCTTCCGGCTGGCGTGGCTTGGCCTTCCCGAAGCTCATCATACCGCCCGCGCCGCCGCCGCGCGCCTGGCGCATCATCATCACATAGAAAAATACCAATGCACCCAGCAGCAGCAATGACGGGATCAGGCTCACCCACCACGGCGTCTGGCGGACCGGCAGGTATTCGATCACCATCGGCGCATCCGGATGCGCTTCATCATACTGCCGGACATAGCTCTTTTCGCCGTCCAGATGGTCCTGCGTCACATCCTGCAAAAACAGGCTGACGTTCGGCACCTTATAGCTCATCGTCTTTTCCTTGCCGGCTTCCCCCTGGAAGACCAGTTCCAACTGCCCGGTGCCCAGGTCAAGTTCAAATTCCTTGACCTCCATATTTTTGAAATAATTGAGCACATCCGAATATTTCACCGCATTGCTCGGCTGCTGCATGGTGGAAAACAGCACCGTAGCCAAAAGCATCAGCAAGACAAAAATCGAGATATAAATGCCGATGCCCTTTGATTTTTTGTTCAATCAGATTCACTCCTGTCGCTTCATTGCCCCGATCGAAAAGGCCCCTATTATTTTTGATAAATTTCCGGTTTTAAAACACCTACATAAGGCAGATTCCGATATTTTTCCGCGTAATCTAATCCATACCCCACAACAAACTCGTCCGGCACCTCAAAACAGGTGTAATCCGCCTTGATATCCGCCAGCCTGCGCGCCGGTTTATCCAGCAAAGCTGCGATCCGGATATCCAAAGCGCCCCTTTGCAGCAGCAAATCCTTAAGGTACTTGAGGGTCAGGCCGCTGTCCAGGATATCCTCCACGATCAAAATATTGTATGCGTTCGGGTTGATATCGATGTCTTTCATAATCTTGACCACACCCGACGTTTTTACACCGGAGGAATAACTGGAAACCGCCATAAATTCCACTTCGCAAGGCACCGTGATCTGCCGGAGCAAATCGGCCATAAACACGAAAGAGCCTTTGAGCACCCCCAGGACCAGCAGCTTCTTGCCCTGATAATCTTCCGATATCTTTTTGCCCAGTGCAGCGACCTTTTCTGCGATTTCTTCCTGCCCGATCAGTACCTTTAAAATATCATCCTTCATTCCCTTTTTCCTCCATCTTTTGCTCGTCAATCAAAATTGCCAGGATCTTACGGGAGTGCATGTCCGCTTTGGCCCGTTCGTCAGGCCCAGCCTGCTCCGCAAAAAGCACGCCGGCACTGTCTGCAAGGATGCACAGCCGTTCCCTATCCGGGAGCGCCAGTTCGCTGTAAAGCTTTTTCAATGATTTGGAACATCCCCGCCCTGCCTGCCGGATCCGGTCGCCCGGCTGGCGGGAACGTATAAAAACATCACCAGTTATTTTATCATAATCCAACGCATTTTTTAATACCCCTTGCGCATTATTATCAAAAATTTCATAATCTGCACAGTTTAAAACAGAAAAAGCGATGGTTTTTCCACATCCCAACTCCAAACGCAGCCCATCCAGGGCTTCTTTTGGGAAAACGGCTTCACAGATCGCCTGCTTTTTGGGCCTTGTCCGGCGTGTCACCCGGAAGACGCCGCCCCGCACCCCGGCATAACACCCTTTCCCCACCTGTATCACCTGATGGCCGCTTTCCCCTGTCAGCATCCGGTCGATCATTTCGATCCGCTGGGCGCTCCGGCTGACCCCTTCGCGTTCGAGCGCCTGCGCGATCACCCGCGTACGCACCGCCGCATGCTTCTGCCTGAGTATCCCCACCTGCCAGCCGCCATCGCACGCCGCTTCCGCCATCGCTTCCGCCGCCAGCCCGGCAAGGCAGTCCTCATCCCGGGCCAGCTGCCCGGCCATCCGCTCCACCGCCCCGTATACATCCGGGTTGATATGCGAAAGCTGCGGCATCACCCGGTGCCGGATATAATTCCTGGTATAATCGTCGGTGAGGTTGCTGCTGTCGGTCACATAACAAAGCCCGTGCCCCACGCAGTATTCCTCCACTTCCGCGCGGGTACATCCCAGCAGCGGGCGGATGATCCGCCCGCGCACCGGCGGGATCCCCCGCAGCCCGGCAGCGCCGGTGCCGCGGCAGAGGTTGAGCAGCACCGTTTCGGCCAGGTCGGACAGGGTATGCGCCGTCGCAAGCTTCGCGTCATACTGTGCCGAAAGGGTTTCAAAAAACCGGTACCGCGCCCCCCGCGCCGCCACTTCGATCGATTCCCCATTCGCAGCGGCAAGTTTTTTGACTTCTTCCCTTCGCACATCCAGCGCCACCCCATATTCCCGGCACATGGTGCGCACAAACTGCTCGTCCCGCTCGCTTTCTTCCCCGCGCAGGCAGTGGTTGAGATGGCAGGCCCGCACTTCAAAATGCATGACAGCCGACAGGGCGCATAAAAAATCGAGCAGGGCGACCGAGTCGGCGCCGCCGGACACCGCCGCCACCACTCTGTCACCCTGCCGCAGCATGGCATATTTTTCAATCGTTCCCCACGCCTTAAGGCTCAGTGCGTGAGAACTCCAAATTGGTAAACCTTGTGTATCGGTTGTCCCAGCCAAGTTTCACCACTCCCACTTCCCCATGACGGTTTTTGGCCACGTCGCAGTTGGCCACATTCCGTTCTTCGGCGTCTTCCCGCGCATAATAATCCTCCCGGTAGAGCAGCAGCACGATATCCGCGTCCTGCTCGATCGAGCCGGATTCACGCAGGTCGCTCAACATCGGCTTATGATCCGAACGGGATTCCGGCCCGCGCGAAAGCTGGGACAGCGTGATTACCGGCACATTCAGTTCCTTTGCCATGATCTTTAAATTCCTGGTCAGTTCCGAAACCTCCTGCACCCGGTTTTCGATCCGCCTGCCGGAAGACATCAGCTGCAGATAATCGATAATCACCAGGTCCACCTTTTTGAGCCGCCGCAATTTCGCTTTCATCTCGCCGATCGTGATGCCCGGCGTATCGTCCAGGTAGATGTCCGCCTTGGACAACGCCTGCGAAGCCATCGCGATCCTCGTCCAGTCGTCCCCGCTCAATTCCCCGGTGCGCAGCGCTTTCCCTTCGATCGAAGCCTGCGACGAAAGCAGCCGCTGCGCCAGCTGTTCGCTGCTCATTTCCAATGAGAATATCGCGACCGTCTTATCGCTTTTGGTCGCCACATTTTCCGCAATATTGAGCGCCAGCGAAGTCTTTCCCATACCCGGACGGGCCGCAATCAGTATCAGGTCCGATTTGTTCAGCCCGGTGATGACCCGGTCAAGCGCCGGGTAACCGGTGGAAAGCCCTTTATATTTGTCCCGCTCGTCGCCCGAAAGGCGCTGCAGGGTTTCATATGTTTCAATGATCGCCGTGCGCACATGCTTGAATGCGCCGGTATTGCGTCCCTGGCGGATCTCAAAGATCCGCTGTTCGGCCGAATCGAGCAGCAGTTCCGATTCGCTCTGCGCGTCCTGGGCCATATCAATGATCTCGCGGGACGCCAAAATCAGCCGGCGCACATAATATTTTTCCTGTACGATCCGGCAGTACGCCTCGACATTTGCCGACGACGGCACCACCTGCACCAGGTTGGTCAGATAAATCTTGGCGTCCTCATCCGTCTGGAAGACGCCTTCCCGCTTGACCGCGTCCAGAATCGTGATGAAATCCAGCGTTTCGCCCATGTTGAACATGGCGGTCATCACTTCAAACATCTGCTGATGCTGCGGGCGGTAAAACACTTCCGGGCGCAGGTTTTCCAATACGAGAGGGAAACAGGACGGATCGACCAGCACCGCCCCCAATACGCTTTGTTCCGCTTCCAGATTATACGGCAGCTGCCCATCGGCATAGAGCGCGGCTGAAAGATCCTGCGCCAAACGTCCTCTCCCCCTTTCTTCCATCCTGCGGCGTTCAGCCTTCCCCGACCACTACATGCACCGTCGCCGCGATGCCGGTATACAGCTTGATCTGCGCGCTGAACACACCGAATGCCTTGATATCCTCCATCGCAATCTTCCGTTTATCCACATCGGCCCCAAACTGTTTTTTGATCGCCTCGGACACCTCTTTTGATGTCACCGCGCCGAACAGCTTGCCGCTTGCGCCGGCTTTGGCCGTCAATTTCACCGTCTTTCCCTCAAGCAGCGCCGCCGCTTCCCGTGCCGCTTGTTTTTCCATTTCGATCTTATGGGCGGCGGCCTCCTGTTTGGCCTTCATTTCGCCCATTGCCTGCGCGTTTGCTTCCACTGCCAGCCCGCGCGGCAGCAGGTAATTGCGGCCATATCCGTCAGACACATTCACCAGTTCGCCTTTTTTCCCCGTCCCTTTTACATCCTGTTTTAAAATCAGCTTCATGATCGGACCCCCTGTTATACTTATTGTAAAATATCTCATCCATCTGCCGCATCAGCGGCTGTTTTCTGCAAAAAATTCATCGATCGCTGCCATCAGCCGTTTTTTGCCCTCGGCGACCGAAATCCCTGCGATCTGCGCGCCGGCCATGGTATGATGCCCGCCGCCGCCGAGTTTTTCCATAATCAGCTGCACATTCATCTGTCCCATGCTCCGCGCCGAGAAGGAAACCCCGCTCTCTGTCGCAAAGATCAGGAAAGACGCCTGCACCCCTTTGATATTGAGCAGTTCGTCCGCAGCCTGCGCCGCCGTCACCTGCAGGTCCTGCGCATATTTATCATTCGAGCAGGCGACTGCGCAGCCCTTATACACCTCTGCGTCAGCCACCAGCCTGGTTTTGCGCTGGTACGCCTCCATCGTTGAGGCAAACAGTTTGCGCACCTCCACCGTATCCGCGCCCATCCGCCGCAGGTATGCCGCCGCTTCAAAGGTGCGCACGCCGGTTTTCAACACGAAGTTTTTCGTATCCAGCATAATGCCCGACATCAGCGCTTCCGCTTCCAGCCGGCCAAGTTTCAGCCGCTCGCCGAAATATTGCACCAGTTCGGTCACCATTTCGGACGCGCTGGACGCATACGGCTCATGGTAAAAAATGACTGCATTTGCGATATGCCCGACCATTTTGCGGTGGTGGTCGATCACCACGACACTCTTGCAGGCGTCGAATAGTTCCTGGGATTCCAGGATATGCTTGACATGGGTATCGCAGATAATCAGCAGCGTCTTTTTGGTCACCTTCTGCAGCGCTTCTTCCGGTTCCAGGAACAGCCCTTCAAAGCCGTTCTGCACCAGCCGCTCATACAGCGAGCCGACCAGGTTGTGTTCCCGGCGGATGGCGATATATGCCTCTTTGCCCATCAGCCGCACCGCCCGCATCATACCGACCGACGCGCCAAAGCAGTCCAGGTCGGCCAGCCGGTGCCCCATCACGATCACATTGTCGCTGCTGTTGACCAGCTCGGCCAGGGCGGTCGCAACGATACGGGTCTTGACCTTTGTATTTTTTTCCACCCCGTTGGATACACCGCCGAAAAATTCATACCCTGTCGTCCCACGCACAGCCGCCTGGTCGCCGCCGCGTCCAAGCGCCATATCCAGCGCCTGCCTTGCCAGGCGTTCGCTCTCCGGCAAATTGGGCGCATCCCGGCCCACGCCGATCGAAAGGGTCACCTGCATGGCCCTGCTCTCGCTCTCCAGGTTATGCACTTCCTCCAGGATCGGGAAACGGGAAGAAATGATCCCGCGCAGATGCCGTTCCTCCACCACCGCGACGAACCGGTCGCGTTCAGCCTTCAGCATCAGCCCGCCATTATCGGATATGAATTTTCCGACGGTGTATTCGATCTGGCCCATGATCCGGGTACGTTCGTTATCCTGCAACCCCTGCTGCAATTCCTCATAATTATCCACCGTGATAATCATGATCGACGGACGGCTTTCGAAATATTCCTGCGAATACCGCTGCAATTTGGTATTTTCAAAGAAATACACCGTATAAAGCGTTTCATCGCCGTGAATCATCGGCGCCGTATACACGGCAAAATGCCGCCCTTTATACTCCACCTCATACCCGTCTTCCGGGCAGCGCCGGGGCAGGTTCACCCCGCTGAGGATGGTATGGATGCTGCGGCCGAAGCTGCTCTCCCCCTCGAGGATATGCTCCTGCGCCAGCGGGTTGCACCAGAGGATCTCCCCGTCGTCCGCGCAGATGAACACCGGGATCGGGAAGGTGCGCAGTTCTTCCTCCTGCACGCTGGTCAACGTCTGCCCGACACGGAGCAGGAAGTTGTTGATATCCTGCTTCATATTGTAGATCTGCCAGACCAGCAGCCCGATACAGCAGGCCGTCACCAGCGCGCAGACATAAAACAGCCGTATATCAAAAAATATGGCCGACAATGTCATCGCCGCGCAGCAGCCCGCCGATATATAAAGGATTGGCTGAAGCAAATTTTTATTTCGTTTCACAACACAACCTCATCTGTCAGAAAATATCCCGGCAGCCCGCTTTCCCGGCTGCCCCGTCCATTGAGTTATACGGATATAGTATAGCATATTTTTTTACCGGTTGCAATCTTTTCACCCGCAGCGCCCGGCAAATCCTCACCCGCTATCCTTCCGCAGGCCCGTCCATCCCGGCGATCGCAGCCAAATAAGGCCGGAACGCGCTCGGCAGCGGGTATTCCTCCCGAAGCTGGCAGGGCTTGACCCACAGCAGCGTATCCACCGGCGCATCGGTTTCCACTGTGACCCGCAGCCCCTGCATCCGCCATTCGATATGGGTAAAAATATGCGTCGCTTCCCCGAGCCGTTCGATGCGCAGCGGTTCCAGCCCCCAGCCGCGCACCGTTTCCACCGCCTGCTTCTGATCCAGGTGCCCTTTTACCCCCGGCAATTCCCAAAGCCCGGCCAACAGCCCTTTTGCCGGCCGTTTGCGGATAGCGGCCTTCTCATCGCGCACCAGCACAAATACCGTCCGTTCCTCCACCCGCCGCGGTTTTTTGGGCGGTTTCACCGGCAGTTCCTGCATAATTCCTTGTTCCCGTGCCTGGCAGAAGGCGCCCAGCGGGCATTTTTCGCAGGCCGGCGCCCCGTTCGGCACGCATACCACCGCTCCAAGTTCCATCAGCGCCTGATTGAATTCCCCCGGCCCCGGGTCTTCCTGCGGCATTGCCTGCTGTAATGCCTGCCCGATCTGTTTTTTTGTGCCGGGGTCGGAGATATCCGCCCGGCTGGCTGTCAGCCGGGAAACCACCCGCAAGACATTCCCGTCCACTGCCGGGACGGGGATCCCATAAGCGATCGAAGCCACCGCCCCGGCTGTATAAGGGCCAAACCCGCTGAGTTTCAGCAGCGCATGGTAATCCCGCGGCAGCTGCCCGCCATACTGTTCCATCACCGTGACAGCCGCTTTCTGCAGGTTACGCGCCCGGCTGTAATATCCCAGCCCTTCCCACAGCTTGAGCAGCTGCTGTTCCGGGCAGGCTGCCAATGCCCCGATATCCGGCAGCGCTTCCATAAAACGCCCGAAATACCCTTTTACCGCTTCCACCCGCGTCTGCTGCAGCATGATCTCCGATACCCATATCCGGTACGGGTCGCGGTTTTCCCGCCACGGCAGCGCCCGCTTATTTTCCCGGTACCAGCCGATCAAAGGCTCCGCCATCCATTCCAATCCCATTTTCCATCCCGCCTTTATCCATACCCTGGTTGATTCGGCAGACATTATTATACTGTCTGCCGGCCCGGCGCGCAAGCCTTCCTCCGATTTTGTCCCCCGGCAAAAATTTTGATACCATCCCGGCAGTGCGCATATCCCCGCGCCTGCGGTCATAAAGTGATTTAGGCCACCCATGCGCAAGCTGGGTCTGAAGGAGGGAAAAATTATGGGACGCGCATCGTCGCAAACAGCGGTTCCATCGCTATCACTCAAAGGGTTGAGCCCTCAGGAGGTGGAACTTTCCAAAAAAACATATGGCATAAACAGTTTTACACAAAAAAAGCGGGCAAGCTTCCTGCACCAGTTTTTGGAAAGCTTCGGCGACCCGATCATCAAAATCCTGATGGTGGCGCTTGCCATCAATATCCTTTTCCTGTTCCGCACGCAAAACTGGTTTGAAACTGCCGGGATTGCGTTCGCGGTATTTTTGGCGACCTTTGTGTCCACCCTGTCGGAATACGGCAGCGAATCAGCCTTTTTAAAATTGCAGGCGGACGCCGCGAAGATCGAATGCAGGGTACGCCGGATGGAAGGGGTACTGCCGCTGCCGGTATCCGAGGTGGTGGTAGGCGACCTGGTGCTTTTGCAGGCTGGGGAACGCATCCCGGCCGACGGGCTGCTGATCTCCGGGGAATTGCATGTGGATCAGTCCGCCCTCAACGGGGAAAGCAAAGAAACAACAAAAATCCCCCTGGCCCAATCGGTATCCGATTGGGATTTGTCCCATAAAAACCAGCTGTTTCGCGGCAGCGTGATCTCATCCGGCGAAGGGGTCATGGTGGTGCGGGCGGTTGGCGACAGTACCTTTTATGGGAAAATGGCAGTGGAATTGCAGGAACAGACCCGGGAAAGCCCCCTCAAGGTAAAACTGGGCGGGCTGGCGGCATCGATCAGCCGCCTTGGATACCGGGCAGCTGCTTTGGTCGCCTTTGCCGACCTGTTCAATGCCATTGTGATCGATAACCACTACCAATGGGCTTCCCTCCTGCTGGAACTGAAAAATCTCCCGCTCATGGCCGGGAACCTGCTGCATGCCGCGCTGTTATCGCTGACCGTTGTGGTGGTTGCCGTACCAGAAGGGCTGCCGATGATGATTACCGTCGTGCTTTCCTCCAATATGTTCCGCATGCTCAAAGACCATGTAATGGTGCGCAAACTGGTCGGCATCGAAACAGCCGGCAGCCTAAATATCCTGTTCACCGACAAAACCGGGACCCTGACCGGCGGCAACCTGCGGGTGATGAGCCAGATCGGCGCAAACGGCAAAGAATACCGGGGGATCTATGACCTGAAATCTGCGCCCGGGCTTTTGGAATGGACAACGCTCTCCGGCTTTTACAACACTGCCAGTACCGTTTCCAACGGCAAGGCGCTCGGCGGGAATGCTACCGACCGCGCCCTGCTGGATTACCTGCTCCCAGTCAAAAAAAGCCCGCCTCCGTATGAAATCCGCGGGACCCTCCCGTTTTCCAGCGCTTCAAAATATTCCGCCGCCTGTATCCATGGGGAAAAGGGGAAATTTACCCTATGGAAAGGCGCGCCGGAAAAACTGCTTTCCCGCTGCAAACGCTGCTTTGACCCGGATGGGAACATCCTGCCTTTCCACAGTATGCCCGCTGTACGCCAAAAATGGCAGGAAATGACCACCCGTGCAATCCGCGTCATCCTGCTTGCGGTATCGGAAGGGGAGCTTCCGTCCCAGCCTGGGGAAGACCTGATTTTTATCGGGCTCATTGGCATCCGCGACCAGCTGCGCCCGGAGGTCAAAAAGGCGGTGGAACTGGTGCGCGGCGCAGGGGTGCAGACGGTCATGGTGACCGGCGACAACCGGGAAACCGCCGCAGCAATTGCAAAGGAATGCGGTTTGCTGCGCGGGCACAGTTCCGAACTCGTGCTGACCGGCAAGGAATTGGCCGCCATGGATGATCCCGCCCTGAAAGCGGCGCTGCCTTCCCTGCGGGTGGTCGCGCGGGCGCTGCCTTCGGATAAAAGCCGCCTGGTGCGGCTCGCCCAGGAACTTGGCCTGGTCGTCGGCATGACCGGCGACGGGGTAAACGACGCGCCGGCGCTTAAAAAGGCGGATGTAGGGTTTGCCATGGGCAGCGGTACAGAAGTCGCCAAAGAGGCGGGGGATATCGTCATCCTGGACGACCATTTCGCATCCATTGTCAAAGCCATCCTGTACGGGCGCACCATTTTTAAAAGCATCCGCAAATTTATCGTATTCCAGCTGACCATGAACCTTTGCGCGGTCGGGGTATCGCTCATCGGCCCGTTCATCGGCATCGATACGCCGGTCACGGTCATCCAGATGCTCTGGATCAATATGATTATGGACACCCTGGCAGGGCTGGCATTCGCAGGGGAACCGCCCCTGCCGGAATATATGCGTGAAAAGCCAAAAAGCCGTTCCGAAGCGATCATCAGCCGGGAAATGCGCAGCCAGATCCTTTTTACCGGGCTTTATACCGTCGGCCTGTGCATTGCATTTTTAAAGCTGCCGGTTTTCCAGACCTTTTTCCGCTACAGCACAGACCGTCCATACTTTATGACCGCATTTTTTGCCCTTTTTGTCTTCGCTGGTATCTTCAACAGCTTCAATGCGCGCACCCACCGGCTCAACCTGCTGGCCCATCTGGTACGCAACCCCTCGTTTATCACTATCATGGCCCTGGTCGCCGGGATACAGCTTCTGCTCATCTATTACGGCGGCAGCCTGTTCCGCACCGCCGGGCTCACCCTCCCGGAACTCAAGACCGTCCTGCTGATCGCCCTCACCGTCGTACCCGCCGACCTGCTTCGGAAATGCTGGCTCCGGCTGCACCATCGTTCGGGCGCCTTCTGACCCTGTGCCCGGAAACAACAAACCCGGCCCTGCGGATATCCTCCACAGGGCCGGGATTCTCATTCTTTTGGCGCAGTCCGCAGCCGGAAGACCTTTTCCAGCCGGGCATCCATATCGCCATTCCAGCCGTGCGCCTTGTAGTTCTTGTACATTTCCTCAATTAGCCGCCGTTCGGATGGGGTTGCGAAATCTTTGGTCAAAAGCCGCTCGATCTCTTCGCTCATCCGGTGATAGGACAGCAAACGAATCGTTTCCAGGCTGATATTGATTTTGCTGTAAAATTCTTCCCGCAGCGCCCGGTCACATTCTTCCTGTTGATCGCGCCTGCTAAAATACCGCCGCACAAAAAACAATATTAGCCCGCTCGACAGCACCGAAGAAATCACCCCGGTCACCCATTCCAACCGCTCCCCCACCTTTCCATCAACGCCTGTAAATCCTCCACCAGCCCGGTATACCGCGCCTGCGCATCCTCATACAGCGCCTGGTAATCGGTTTCCTCTTCCGGCTCGTCCGGCTTTGCGGCAGGATTTCCCCAACCGTTCAGCCCCGCCCCTTTGATGACCGACGGGTAATCCTTGTAACACTCGTTCAGATCGACCATCGCCGCTATACCGTCCACCTTCCCGCTCCCACTGCGCTGCCATATTCCGTATGCCCCCGCATAGGTACAGGCCGCGGCGTACTGCGCCACCCATTTGTCATAAGCGGCCAGCTGGCTGCTGTATACCCAGTTGTCCAGCCAGTCCTTTGACGCATACAGCCCCGCATAATACCCCGCCTGCTGCAATACTTCCAGGAACGCCTTTGCCATGTCGGTGCGCAGCTGTTTGCCTTTTCCGACGCCCCAGGCTGTCCCGCATGGGCTGCCGTATTCCTGATCCATCCACACCGGGTAGGTCGGACGCAGCCCCCTTAACGCCTGCACGAAGGCCTGCGCTTCCTGTCTGGCTTCCTCCACCGTCACCGCATCGCTCCACCAGTATGCCCCCCAATCCAGCCCGGCAGACTGCACAGCGGGCAGGTACTTTTCCCGGAAGGTGGCCATCTGCCGCAGCCCCTGCCCTGCCTTGATGATGACAAATGAATACCCCGCCGCCTTGACCTTTTCAAAATCCACATCCCCCTGATGGGAGGATACGTCAATCCCCTTCGCCACCAGCTTAGCCATTGCCCTCACCGTCCTTATACGGCTTTATGTAGCCCATTGCGCGCTTGCTGTCGGATACCCCGGCAGTGGTCGGGTCGGTCAGGCTGTTGAAGACGCTCACAATAACCGCCACTACTACAACCGGGTTTTGTACCGCCCGCACGAAGATATCCGCCAACGCGCCCCAGCTGGTCATATCTTCCCAGGCAAGCCCGAAATATGCCAGCACCGGCAGCACGACCGCACAGGCCATCTGCGCCCACCACAGCGGGTTTTTGATCCGTACCATCCAGTTGATCTTCATATTGTTTCCCTCCTGAAATAAAAACGCCGCCCGATCCAGGCGGCTTGACATAATGCGCTATTTAGCGTATAATTTAGATACAGAAAGGCGCTGTCCGCTTGACGGTTAGCCCTTCAGGAGTTTATAGTTACAAAAATAACCGCTACTCTTGGTCGGGTGGGCGGTTATTTTTTTATGTATTTCACGGCCTCGGTGATCGCCACGACCAAAAGGATCGCTAAAACCATCTCGACCATACATACCACCCCCTTTCCGGGGTGGGCTAACCG